>JAOZSV010000266.1 GCA_029939505.1 Thiotrichaceae bacterium
CAAAACGCTGGCTGCTTTTGCATTAGCTATTATGTTGTTTATATCAACTTTAATTTTTTTGTGAGGGCAACCACAAGGGATTGCCCCTACGAACTACCATTTATGTAGGGGCAATCCTTTATGGTTGCCCTTAACTTAATGGCATTGACTTATAACTACAAGGATTGTTTATAATAAAGGATAAACCTTAGAGCGTATTTCCACCCGACGTAATACTTTTGGCACCCTTCAAAAATATCGGGGGCAACCATAAAGGATTGCCCCTACATGTCCATTATATATTGTAGGGGCAAGCCCCCGCGCAAGCCCTTTTCAATTAAAATAGTGTATTAATAATTCTAATCAAGGATTTTTCGGGGGCACCGATCAGAATCGAATCGTTATGTTCTAATCCTTTATTATAAACAATCCGTGTAGTTATAATTAGTGCTCAAAAAACATTGCCTCGTTCCCAACTTCTGCTTATTTGACAGTACAATAAATCAATAATGACGACTAACATAGAACAAAACGTAAACGAAACATGGGGACAACCCTTCGTAGATGATGCTAAAATATCTATACGCAATATGGATGTGTTTTATGCCGATAAACAAGCGATATTCGATGTCAATTTAGATATTAGTAAACATGAAGTCATTGCATTGATTGGGCCTTCTGGCTGTGGTAAATCTACTTTTTTACGGTGTCTTAACCGCATGAATGACACGATTCCAATTTGTCGAGTGGCAGGTGATATTAGTTTAGATGGCGAAAATATTTACGACACTAATATGGACCCAGTGTTACTTCGGGCGAGAGTGGGTATGGTGTTTCAAAAGCCTAATCCTTTTCCTAAGTCTGTTTATGAAAATGTGGCTTATGGACCGCGTTTACATGGTTTAGCATTGAATAGAGCGGAACTTGATGAAATTGTCGTCACTAGCTTAAAAAAAGCGGGTTTATATAATGAGGTAAAAAACCGGCTGCATTCCATAGCAACCGGATTATCGGGAGGGCAACAACAGCGTTTATGTATCGCTCGCACTATTGCTATCAGCCCAGAAGTCATCTTAATGGATGAACCGGCTTCGGCACTTGATCCGATTGCCACCGCTATCATTGAAGAACTCATTGACGAACTGCGGAAAAATTATACCATTGCGATTGTTACCCACTCAATGCAACAAGCGGCAAGAGTTTCGCAACGAACCGCCTATTTTCATTTAGGGCGTATTATCGAAGTGGGTGAAACCAGTCAAATCTTCACCAATCCACAACACGAATTGACAGAAAATTATATCACGGGGCGTTTTGGCTAATATGAACAATGACTTATCTTTAGACTCACATATCTCCCGCCGTTTTAACGAAGAATTGGAAGAAGTTCGCCATCAAGTATTAGTTATGGGCGGCTTAGTTGAAAAACAAGTTGCAGATGGATTAACGGCTTTATTAAACTCAGATAGCAGTTTGGGCGAAGTGGTGGCGGGGGCGGATTTTGAAATCAATGCAATGGAAGTCGCTATTGATGAACAATGTACCCATATTTTAGCGCGTCGCCAACCGGCTGCCAGTGATTTGCGTTTAGTGATTTCAGTTATCAAAACGATTACTGATTTGGAACGCATTGGCGATGAAGCAGAGAAATTAGGGCGTTACGCTATACCAATGGCAAATAAGGAAACCATTCCGACTTATTTTGTCACATTACGTCATTTAGGTGAGCATGTTAAAGTCATGTTACATAATGCGCTTGATGCCTTTGCTCATAATGATGTCGAGGAAGCATTAACGACTATTGCCAGCGATGAACAGATCAATCAGGAATTTGAAGCCATTTCGCGGCAATTGATTACTCAAATGATGGAAAACCCCCGTGATATTAAAAAAGCGATGCAAATTTCTTGGTGCGCCCGTGCTTTAGAACGTATTGGTGATCATTCCAAAAATATTTGTGAATATGTCGTCTACTTAGTTAAAGGCAAAGATGTACGTCATACGAGTTTAGAACAGCTTAATAAGCGAATAAGCACTCACTAAAAATTGGCTAAATATCTCGTATTATGTTATGATTTATCTCGTATTTTTTTGATATAAAACTCGTATTATTATACTATATTGATTATCATAAATGATGAGAAACGATGTATCCACGCTTTAGCGAAACCTTACTTAAAGAACTACTAGACGAGTTCCGCATATTATATCTGACCGGACCGAGGCAGGCAGGAAAAACCACATTGGCTCGTAAAATAGCTAACGATCTGAAAATGCTCTATATATCACTAGATGAGCAAACGGTGCTTGCATCGGCTCAAAGCGATCCTCATGGCTTTATTGACAGCTTTGCAGGTAAGCCAGTGGTGCTGGATGAATTTCAATATGTCCCCGAACTGATTACGGCTATTAAATTAGCCTCTGATCAGCTACAGCCGCATGAACGTGGGCGTTTTTTCCTGACTGGGTCTGCCGATATTTTCAGTTCTGCTAAAACGCAGGAGGCTTTACCGGGTCATATAGCGAGAATGGAACTTTATCCTTTGTCTATCACAGAAATTGTTGGGGGCCACTTTAACTTGATTGATTTTTTACTTTCAGATAGTTTATCTGTACCCGATAATCTTCCAAAACTGAGTCGCGAGCAACTGGCACAAACACTGATTAATGGGGGATATCCCGAACTGCAAACTAAAAGCCCTCGTGCTAAACAAATTTGGTTCCAGTCTTATATTCAAGGTCGTTTATTCAAGGATTTTGAAAGTATTTATAATGCGAAAGGTGACTATCACACAAAACTGAAAGCACTCATTCCTTATTTAGCGGGATTAAGTGGCAATCTATTGAAATATGCCAGTATTGCCAATGACTTAGCTCAGAATGATAAAGTCGTCAAATCCTATATCGAAGCGTTGGAATGGATGTTTATTGTCAAACGGGTCTATCCTTTTGTAAAAAACAGGGCCAAACGCCAAACGATTGGAATGCCTAAATTACATACAGTTGATACTGGACTGGCTTGCCATCTACTTGGTTTGAAAAAACCGCAGCAATTACTCACATCAGAATTTTATGGCGGTTTGCTCGAAAGCTTTGTCGTGATGGAATGTTTCAAACATATCATGTGGGCAGAAGAAACCGTCAATATCTCTCATTTTCGCGATGGCAAGAAAAATGAAGTGGATATTATTCTGGAGCAAGCAGACGGTTATTTGATTGGCATAGAAGTTAAGGCTTCCAATACTGTGCGAGAAAGTGACTTTAAAGGGCTAAGAAAATTTGCAGAGTTGGTTGGAGAACGGCTTAAATACGGGCTTGTATTCTACACGGGATCAAAACTACTGCCATTTAGCAGTGGGGATAAACCGTATTATGCTATTCCGTTATCGGTGTTATGGTTGTAGCCAAGATTATTAATACTCCACCATCAAGTTTTCTCGTTACCCAAACATTAACGACAAGAATTAGATATAATACGAATTAAAAAATTTTAAACATATTTAAAATCAAAGCGTTAAAATTGTTATCCATTCTAGAGTCCAACGCTTCAGCTTTGGCAATGGAGTCCAACGCTTCAGCTTTGGCGACTTAATACCACCGTTCTGGACTCCAATAAACGCTCAAAGCTAAAGCGTTGAACTCCAATAAACGCCCAAAGCTAAAGCGTTGAACTCCATTGCCAAAGCTGAAGCGTTGGACTCCAATTTCAATCCAAAGCTGAAGCGTTGTACTCAAAAAAATGAGTAATAGGAATGACAAAACATGACTCATATATTGATCGTAGAAGACGAACCTGAAATCCGCAAGATGGTATGCCTTGCCTTGAAAAATGCGAGTTATGAAACCAGTGAAGCGGAAAATAGTGAACAAGCCCTGCGTTTACTCCTTGATAAACGATCTGATTTAATTATTATAGATTGGATGTTACCAGACATCAGTGGTATCAAGCTAATACGCAAAATAAGGCAACGTGAAATTCATAAACAAACGCCCATTATCATGCTAACTGCCCGTTCTGAGGAAGAAGACAAAGTGAGTGGATTAGATGCGGGTGCTGATGATTATATGACAAAACCGGTTTCCATTCGAGAATTATTAGCACGAATAAAAGCGTTATTACGCCGAAGTCAAGGCTATGAAAATATTCTCACTATTGCTCATTTACAACTGAATGAAACGGCGCATACGCTACATATTGATCAGCAACTCATCAATATCGCCTATACTGAATTTAAGCTACTGAAATTTTTTATGTCCCACCCCAATCGGGTTTACTCTCGTAACCAGTTGTTGGATTTTGTATGGGGACAAAATGTTTTTTTAGATGAACGCACTGTTGATGTACATATCTTACGATTAAGAAAAATACTAAAAACTTACGATGCTGATAAAATGCTTCAAACAATTCGTGGCATTGGTTATCGTTTTTCGTCTGATTTAAATCATTATGTCTAATCCTTGGTTTGTAGAAAGTTGGCGTATCGGTGCGATCTTCATTGCATTGCTCGTTATTGGGGGACTCACTGGTAATTGGCTACTTGCAACCTTACTTCCTTTGACAATATATATCAGTTGGCTGATCTATCAGCTTTATTGCTTGGAACGTTGGTTGAGTTCTGGTTTAAAAAGTGGTGAAGCTCCTGATACGAATGGGGTTTGGGGCTTAATCATCCAACATATTTATCGTCAACAAAAACGTCAACAAAAGCATAAGAAAAAATTTAAAGGCTTATTGAAACGATTTAACTTAGTGGTTTCCGCTTTTCCAGATGCGGCTATCGTTTTAAATCAACAGAAAGAAATTGAATGGTCTAATAAAGCCGCAAAAAAATTACTGGGTGTAGAATATATTCGTGACAGAGGCCAACATATTGGTAATTTGATTCGGTTCCCGGAATTTCAGCACTGTTTGCAATCCAAAAAACATCATATCAATGATCGAGGCGAAAATTTTTCTTCAAAAAACTTTCGCCTCGATCTCACTTTGGAATTACGTTCACCCCTCTCTCCAACTCATATTGTTTTGCGTTTGATTCCCTTTGGTCAGGGGCAATATTTATTGACAGCCGGTGATATAAGTCAACAAATAAACCTACAACGAATGCGTGAAACTTTCGTCGCTAATGCTTCGCATGAATTACGCACTCCGTTGACAGTGATTGCAGGTTATTTAGAAATTTTAGAATCCACTCCTGATGTGCCTGAAAATTTGCATGAACCGATAATCAGTGCCTTATCACAAGCCACTCGCATGGGAAAAATTATCGAAGACTTATTGACTTTATCGCGGCTAGAAACAACAACCGGTTTATCTAAACAAAATGGTATGATAGTTGATGTATCAGTTATCTTAGCGAATATCGTTAGCGATATACAAAAAACAGTGGCGATGGAGAGCCATATTTTGCACTTAGACACAGAGCCAACCTTAAAAATTCGAGCCGTAGAAAGTGAAATAAACAGTGTTTGCTTGAACCTGATAAAAAATGCCGTCAAACATACGCCTGCTGGTACGACAGTGCAGATTCGGTGGTTTTTAAATGAGACAGGGCAAGCCTGTTTAGAAGTCATCGACAATGGAAAAGGTATTCAGGCTGAAGATATACCCCATCTGACAGAACGTTTCTATCGTGTTAATGTGGGGCGTTCCCGCCAAGTGGGTGGCACGGGTTTAGGGCTTGCCATCGTCAAACATATCATGGAAAGACATCAAGGTTATCTCTTGATTAGCAGCCAACCAGGAATTAAGACACAATTTACAGCTTGCTTTCCAGTTTATCGAGTATCTAAATAAGGAACCGGCATGAAATGCACCATGTTGAATCAGACCTGACAGGTTTCAAAAACCTGTCAGGTCTAACTGTCGAGTTTATTTCATGCACGTTTCTTTTGAGCAGCCAAACCTCAGAGGTTTTGAAAACCTCTGAGGTTTTTGGACTTTATTGAAGGGCGAAAACTTTGAAGGAGCCAAACCTCAGAGGTTTTGAAAACCTCTGAGGTTTTTGGACTTTATTGAAGGGCGAAAACTTTGAAGGAGCCAAACCTCTGAGGTTTTTGGACTTTATTGAAGGGCGAAAACTTTGAAGGAGCCAAACCTCAGAGGTTTTGAAAACCTCTGAGGTTTTTGGACTTTATTGAAGGGCGAAAACTTTGAAGGAGCCAAACCTCTGAGGTTTTTGGACTTTATTGAAGGGCGAAAACTTTGAAGGAGCCAAACCTCAGAGGTTTTGAAAACCTCTGAGGTTTTTGGACTTTATTGAAGGGCGAAAACTTTGAAGGAGCCAAACCTCTGAGGTTTTTGGACTTTATTGAAGGGCGAAAACTTTGAAGGAGCCAAA
>JAOZSV010000434.1:0-150 GCA_029939505.1 Thiotrichaceae bacterium
TTTTCGTTAAAAAAACGTTAGCCTCGAAAACAATAAAAAATGTCCTGTACAAAGGCAGAGTTATTTAAAAGATAGAGCCTCTTGCAAAATTCGCTTTTTCGAGTTGAGATTTAGAAATCAGATTTTTTTCAAAAATCTGATTTCTTAAAC
>JAOZSV010000434.1:250-1909 GCA_029939505.1 Thiotrichaceae bacterium
CTCGTTTCGAGCTGACTTAGAAATCAGATTTTTTTCAAAAATCTGATTTCTTAAACCTCGTTTCGAGCTGACTTAGAAATCAGATTTTTTTCAAAAATCTGATTTCTTAAAGCTCGTGTGTTCAGAGTTTTGCAAGAACCTCGATATAGTACACAAAACGATTGATAACTTTCGAGGTTCAAGTTTTTTTAATTAAAAAAAACTTGAACCTCGAAAACATTTATTTGACTTTTGATTTAAAAACTTGACGTTTAGAAAAAGGCAAAGTATCATAAAGACTCGCTTGAAAGTGGTTAGCCCAGTTAAAAAAAATGGGTTTCTCCCTATTCAGTAACAACTAAACCAATTGCTGAAGATGAATATGTTGTTGCATTAATGGTAACTAAATTGTAACAAACCTGTCAGGTCTAAAATCTAAAAAAAGACCTGACAGGTTTTGGACACCTGTCAGGTCTAAAATGATGATAAACGACAGACCGATTTAAAAAACCGATCAAGCCTACCTACGTGCTAAAATCTGGCGAGAGCATATCGGATGAGGTGCCATAGAAAATATCCGGTGTTGGATTCCCGAAGACTGAACTCATTCCAGGAGTAAATTGAACCAAAGTCTCGGGTTGAGTACCGAAATAGACAGTCGGGTGAGACCGATTTTTGCCCACAGATAAGGGATAATCACGACATCCCACCATTAACCATTTTCCTTTCTCAATTAATACCATGAGGGCAAATTTCCCCTTCAACTTTGTCATCATCACCTGCATCGCCTCAATCGGTGATTTCCCATCTGCCAAATAACGGTCAAGCAGACAACAGAGCGTTTCCGCCATATTTGTCGTATCAAACTGAACCCCATCAGAAATCAATTTTTCCCGTATTTCAAAGAGATTATCGATCTCACCAAGGTATGTTACTGCAATGTGCCCGATTGAATAGATCGGCATCACACCGTATTGGGGCAGAAAAAGGGGAGAAGGGCGAAAAAAAGCAATACCCAAACCGCCGTTAAGCTGCCAGTTGCTTGACAACAACGTATGCACATCGAATGAGCACCGAGATTGAATGGACTCATTCTGGAGTGTACAAATCACTAATTCGAGTCGAACATGATCTTTTGCTAAGACATCATGTAACACTTGAAAACGTTTCAAAGTGTTCTTTGTTGGGTTCCAAAAACCAAAAATGCTTTCAGTTAACATATTCATACCGGTTCCTTTATCATAATCAAAAGAAATGAGTATATCAATTCGTTGGAACCAGGTCGAGAGTGGCAAACGATTATTCGCATTTTAATGTCTTAATTTTTTTTTGATTGCCTTTCTTAAAACACGCCTACGCTTCTGAAAACGGGGCAACCCGGTGACTTCACTGAAGAGAACCGGTTATTTAAAACGGGGCTGTCGTTGTGCAGCTTGTTATGTACGTCGTATGGAGTCCAAACCTTCAGATTTGGAAGTGGAGTCCAAACCTTCAGATTTGGAAGTCTTTGATATTTAAGCAAAATAATCCAAATCTGAAGGTTTGGACTCCAATAATTAATGGCAGTGCTCCGGCGAGTGGGAACCAGAAAAGTTAAAATGTCGGGTGGTTTCAAGGTTTTAGCTATGTAGGTCGGGTTAGATGGCGTCGCAAAGTAACCCGACATTTATCACCATTCGA
>JAOZSV010000080.1 GCA_029939505.1 Thiotrichaceae bacterium
AAAATCGGATTTCTTAAACATCGTTTCGCCGCTTAGAAATCCGATTTTTTTCAAAGATTTCTTAAACTTCTTGGAAACATAGTGCGTAACATCAGATACATAAGTCAAAAATCGTCAAAAGTCGGGTGGGTAGAGTGAAACGCACCATTTGGTTCGGTGGGTTTCGCTCTCGCTTTACCCACCAGAGAAAAAAAACAATTTAAATCAAATACTTAAATACTTATGACTAACGATGAGCGCCAGCGCGTGGGAACGAGAAAAACGGCTTCCTCATTAAAAAAGTGCACCAAAAAGACTGTGCAACGGCTTACATGGCTTAGAAATCCGATTTTTTTAAAAATCGGATTTCTTTGGTGTTTAAGTGTTCAGATAGATTTTAAAATAGCCCCTAATCTTTTTTAAGCGTTTCTGATAATAAGGAAACCGGTAATTGAATAAGTATGCCAATTTCAATTTTTTCTCCTTCAATATTTATATTTTCTATATGGACTTTAGCATCGACTGGTATAGATTGATTAGATTTAGACTGTACAACAATTTGATTTTTATAACCCGCCTCCTCAAGCCATTGACAAATATTTCGCCAATTTTCGATTTGCTCTTTATTGAGAACCACTTTAATATACTGATACACGGTATTAGATAAATCAACGGAAAGCCCTGCCGCATTTTTCTGCCGTTTTTCAGCGATTTCAGCCGGGCTAAAACCACATAACAAGCCACATAGATGTAATTTTTCCACTTGCGTTAAATTTTTGCCCTTCGCCTTAGCCAAATCCGTATATAATTTTTCTAAATCCCAATTTTTTTCAGCCACTTTTGTGAACTGTTCTTTGGTATTTTTTATCATGATAGCAATTACTCCGTCAAAATGACTGATTCCTAAAATATGGCAATCCCCACCCATCTAAACACGTATTTCATCGTTCTTTCGCCGTTTTGTCAGCCATCCAAAGGCAGATTAAATCTTTCGCAGCCTTTTTAGCTCCTTCAATTCCAAATCCGTGTGTTGTTAAACCAAGCGAGGATATATGTGCATAATAATAACCCACCGGAAAATCTTTATCTTGAATTTTTTCAAATAAAATGCCATAAATCATAGTTTCACCTCCTACTTTTTATCATGTCATGTCATTTTTCCAACTTTTTTTCAGCTTGGGCAAATTGTTTTTTAATCTCTTTCGTCATAAGTTACAAACCTCAAATTTTCCTAGTTAATCCTAATATAATTTCTATTGCACAATAGTTGTTTTAAATGAATTTTACTTTAATATGAGTGCCAACGTAGAAATTATCAATGGTTAAAATGTTCTATATTGTTTATATTCATTACATAAATTAGATATTCAATTTATGACAAAAAACTATAACTTGTTAGGATATTTTTGTCAAGTATCATTTCTAAAATTTTGTTGGCTATTTTTTGGAATTATTTTAACCAGAATCTTTTTTTGATTTCTTCGCACGCAATGGGTAAATTCATGCGTTTTTTTATATAAAGCAAACGTAGGGTGGATATTAGCTCTCACTGCAACTCACCTTTTTTCAAATGAATGGTGGGTTTCGCTACCGCACCTACGCTTGCTATTCGCAGGTTGGGAAAAATTAATTTTTTCATGCTTAATTGATACGTGCGACTCGACTTATAGCATTTCCCTTTTGAGTTAAATACATATCTTGTAGGCTGCACACCTTTATAGTTGCCTTTTTTTGTATTTCACCAAAACGAAAAACGCTATAAGGCCATAATAAAATGACTAATTGCTGTTTTTCGGCATATCGCCCAGAGAGTCCGTTTGTCTCGAACGATCCATTTTTAAAGCCTTGATGAATAAACGAGTTATGCGTAATAGGGGAAAGAAATGAAAATTTATAATGTTTTATTAGTTATTGTATTTAGCATTGAATTGATTGGTAGTGTATATGCAGAGGAAAATGCGGTTATTATCTCAAATGATTTAGATATTCACATTCCTTCAGCTAAATACCAGCCTCTTCTTGAAGATGAACAAAATTTATGGGCTAATTTAAAGTTTACTGGAAACGACGCAGATGGAAACCTTACGTGGAAACTAAATAGTTACGGGGTTGAATCGGATAATCATAGTAATCCTACTGCCCTTTTGATGATCGGAGCATCATACGAAAGCGGCAAGACTAGAATTGATGATGACAATTTCGCATCATTAAATGGTATGGCGGTGGGATATGGAGGTTACTTGGCTCTCGGCGATGCTTATATAAGAGAAAAAACCTCTAATGGTTTGGTGGTGAATGAAGCTAATGTAGGAAACACTACATTTGATAGGGCAACATGCTTTTATGATTCGTGTTTACCCGGTGGCGATATGTTTGGGTATAACGAGCAATTTGAACGAGCTCTCCAGCGAGTTGCAATGTATAACCTAGAAGATCCAACGATGTTCGAAGGTTATAACGCCAAGTTTTTATTTATTGGAATACCAAATGATTGCATACATTCAGATGCCCTTGGGGTTCCGCAAGGAGAAGCTCGTCCATGTGACATAGAAAAAGTCAATGAAACGGTTGATCGTATTATTGAGGTCGCAAATAAGGCATCTGATTTAGGCATTATTCCTATTGTTGCATTGCACCCAGAGTATTATACTATAGCTCTTCCTCTTGTAAAAAGAGCGTTAAATTTCGAATGGGTTGCAAACGAGTATGAATACAATTTATTAAGAAACGAGTATAGCAAGCGAGTTAAAAAGGAAATTCGCAATGTGATAGTGCTAGATCTATGGGAAAATTTTGAACATAGAGGGGATGGAATACATCCAAGTAAACAAACAGTGATGAAGGCAGCAAAAAAACTTGCTGAAATTGTCAATCTGTACTTTACAGAATAGTAGCGAAGAAAGTACATGTCACAGATTAATTCCTTATTAAATGTGGATGAATAATGTTACTGTATGAAGAACGTTTATATCTAGGCATAGGACGATGGAATCTACCTTTAGATAAAAAACCAAAAAACCTAGTAAGGCTTGCGCCTAAAAAAAAATACAAAATTTATCGATTTTGGTATGATGTTTACTATCGTGAAATGGGTAGGAATCGAAAATACGTAAACCTTGATAAAAAAATGCTTATTGATGAGTTCGAGCCGAATAGCGACTGCCTATATGTAGAGAATGATAACGCGATTGTTGGCACTTCAAGAATCATCACAAACGATATGTTTTTGGGTTATTATTACAATTTTTATGCACTTGATTTGTTTGGCCAAGATAGCTACTGCGTCGTAACAAAATATATGGTAGAACAAAGTAATAGAAGTGGCATACTTGGATATATATTGGCGTTGGCAACAGTCGAATACTGTAAAAGAAAAGGAATTAGATGGCTCGTAATTGATTGCAGCCCTATACGTTACGACTATTTTGCTAAGTTGGGATTTGAAGAACATCTTGGTTTAGCCCATTCGCCTGAATACGGAGAGGTAAAAATCATGAAATTTGATGTATTTGGAGATACTCAATGCCCATTAAATGATCCGCTGATGATGAAAAAATATCAACAATTATTTCGGTTCTAGAAGCAGCACTTGGCATTTAAAAATAGGAGATATGTTTCAATGAATAAAGCAGCACCTAAACGACAGGAAAGTGATTTTATACAAAGCGCCAGTGTAACTGCGATGATGAGGGCACTTCTAGCTGAAGAAAATGACTTGACTAAAAATCCTGACTATTTAGCAAAGCATTTTGTTTCTGAGCCGTGGCGGCAATATTTGGATCAGCCAGTCCAGTCAAAAAGTGCTCTACAGAAGCGTGTTCCGGGTGGCATATATTATCATTTGGTAAGAACAAAGAAAATGGACAACGCTTTTGTTAGCTGGGCAAAAAAATATAATGAGTGTCAAATTGTAATATTAGGTGCTGGTTTGGATTCAAGAGGCTTGAGGTTCGCACAAGAATACCCCAACGCAAAAATATATGAGTATGATTTGAAGGGGATGCTTGACTATAAAATCGACATAATAAACTCTAACGAAAGCTTGGCAAAACTCAACGGGAATATAGACTACATGCCCATAAATTTTCATGAGGAGACGTTGATTGATTCGATGATAACCAACCATATTGATCGATCAAAAAATACGCTTGTGATATGGGAAGGAGTCAGTTATTTCTTGGAAGAGCAGGTTGTTAAATCTACACTTTCGGATCTGCATAAATTCTTCAAAAGCAAGTTGCGTGTTATTTTCGACTATGCTTACAAAGACTATGTAGATGGTGACTTGAACTCTTATGGAGCAAAGGAGCTCGCTCACGAGCTTGAGAAAATTGGCGAGCCTCATATATTTGGCTTAAACCCTGATGATGTGCCAGACTTTTTAGATGGGTTAGGGTACGCCGTTAATAATAATAGTCCTTCGTTTTTGCTGGAAAAAGAGTTTTTCCTTAAAAACGATCAAATTCAACACAAACTACCTGCGTTTCACGGAATAGTGGATTGCGATAAGAAATAAAACAGCCGAATAGGTGTAGCATAGAGGAAAAATTATATGAATTTCAAAACATTGCATGAAAAAGGCAATTGCCTTGTATTGGGTGGAGCATGGAATCCGTTGTCAGCGATGATAATGGAGCAAAAAGGTTTTAAAGCGCTCGGAACTACTAGTTGGGGTGTGGCGAACGAGTTTGGATATCAAGATGGCGAAAAAATCTCATTTGATGACTATGTGTTTATGGTAAAAAAAATGCTTGCGGTGATATCCATCCCCTTGTCTGTTGATATTGAAACTGGGTTTTCCAATAACGATAGCGGGGTTGCTGAAAATGTTTTGCGGCTCGCCGAGCTTGGTGTCGCGGGAATAAACATTGAAGATTCATCAAAAGACAATACTGCTTTAGTATCTGTGGATGCGTTTTCTGCTAGGTTAGAGAAAATAAGAACTACTCTTGATACAAAGGGGTTTACCGATTTCTTTGTCAACGCTCGAATTGATACCTATTTACAACTGGAAAACCCATTGGCTGAGACAATCTCAAGAGCGCAGAACTTTGAAAAGCATGGTGCTAATGGAATATTTGTGCCTGTCATGAGTGATGATACTGATATTAAAGTACTCATTTCAGAAATCAAGGTGCCACTGAACATTCTTTCGCTTCCAAATTTTTCAGATGTTGAACATGCTAAAAAAATTGGTGTGCGTCGTCTCAGTTTTGGCAACGCAATGTCCGATGCGATAATTTCGGACATAGAGGGATATAGCGATAAGATATTATCGAATAACAATACCTCTTCTCTATATGATCATGAAGAACTGTCAACAAATTTTAATTAGCGAAATCAAATACGACGTTATTCATACGCCCCTAGGTGAAATGATTTCGTGTTTTACTGAAAAAGGTTTGTGTTTGTTAGACTATTCTGATAGGGATATTTTGGATGCGGAGCTAGGTGAGATAGCTAGTAAAACAAAGGCAATATTCCGAAAAGGTGAAACATCGGAATCCGTCAAGTTAAAAAATCAGCTAGCAGAATATTTTGAGGGAAAACGTTTCGATTTTGATATGCCTTTGGATATGATCGGAACGCCATTCCAGAAAAAAATATGGAAAATTCTTCAAAATATACCACACGGAAAAATAGTAAGCTATTTGGATCAGGCGGCTATTTATGGGAACCCTAAAGCTGTACGCGCCGTTGCTGGAGCAAACAAGAAAAACAAAATAGGCATTCTTGTGCCGTGTCATCGGGTTATTGGAAGTAATGGCCATTTAACTGGGTATGGTGGAGGGCTTGAGCGCAAAAGAATGTTGTTGGAGTTGGAGATGCGTGCCAATGCTACTCAAGGAGCCAAGCTGTTCCACAACAGAAATGTAGCGTAAGAGCGAAATGGTTTCCAGTGAGAGGCGTATTCCAATAGGTGCTTTTTTCCATTCTTGCCACTGAGATTTAGTGCCTTGAGGAGCCCTAAATCTGCTTGCGGAAATGCATCTATATATTTCAGGTGGCGCATGGCAATGTAATTTGCTGTCCAAGGGCCGATACCCTTTATTTTTTGGATGCTATCTATAAACAAGCTTGCGGATTGAACGCTATCCATTGCTATTTTGCCATCGACTATCGCTTGAGAAAAATCTATGATTGATTGTGCGCGTGCTCTTGGCATTGAAAAACATTCTGGTTGTGCGCTTGCAAGTTTTTCTGGTGAAGGAAATAAATACTTAAGTTCGGAGTTGATCGCCACCGTTTCGCCAAACTCAGCAGCAATCTGACTAGTGACTGTTGAGGCTGCTTGAACGCTGACTTGCTGACCAGCAATGGCTCTAATACTTAGCTCATAGCCATCCCAGCAGCCGGGAACGCGCACGCCCTGATTGTTTTTAATTAGTGATTGTAGTTTGTTATCATCTTTAAAAACGCGGTAGATTAACTTCGGATTCGCAAATAAATCAAATTGATGTTGAACTCGATCTATGATCTCAGGAATTGCTAGAGGTTTATCCATTTGTATTTCTAATAGTAGTGAGTTTTCCTTATATAGATGAGAGATATTAAAGTGACCTACGCTATTGGCAATGCAAAAAGTGCGGTAGTAACTTGTGGCATCAATATGCTCTACACCCGTTATGATGCGTTGTTGCAGGTAATTAAGTACTCCATTCCAGTTATAAGGTGGGCGATAAGCGAGTTTCAAGCGTATTGCTTTATTGGCTTCAGAATTCGAGTTGTTTTCTCGTTGCTGTAGTTTTTGGATGAGGCGATTTTTGTTTTTGTAGGTTTTTTGTAAATCATCTTTTAAGGCTTGCAGGCTATTGTAACCACACTGTATCGCAATATCATGTGCTTTCAGGGTGGTTTCATCAATTAATTTTTTCGCAAGCAATCGTTTCTGGGTGTTGGAATATTCAGCAACACTAACGCCAAGTATTGTTGAAAACTGAGAGTGAATCGTGTCTTCTGGTGCCATTAATCGGTCTGCCAGCGGTTGGTTAGGTTTCAACGTGCCACTATTTAAAAGTTTTAGAGTTCGATACAATTGTTCCGAACTAAAGCTGTAGTTGAAAGGAGAATTTTCCGGTTTGCATGTTAAGCAAGGGCGGTATCCATTTTTTTCAGCCTCAGCGGCACTGTGAAAATAGCATACATTGTTCCTATTTGGCCTTCGTGCCGGACAAGTAGGGCGGCAATATATTTTTGTTGTTTTAACAGCGGTAAAAAATAAACCATCAAAGGTCGCATCTTTGTTGAGTCTGGCATTTTCGTAGATATAAGATAAATCATTAGTCTCGGACATTAGGTTTCCTTGCACTCTATTAAAGTTGGGGAATAAAGATTTAGTTTACATCATATCACATCATAAAATAAAGTGGAATTAAACTATGAAAAATGCAAGAGAGATTTCAGTTATTACTGCGGTTAAGGAACAATACGAGAAATTCCCGTTCCCACATGTCAGTCGTCTTGAAATTGAAGACAGCGAGCATGATCTTCGTGCAAGCTTCAATCATGAATTTAACCTTCAAGGCTCACGCAGATTGGAGCCTGGCTGTACCATCTGGGTGCCTGGTTGCGGTACCCGCTGGGCAGTTATGCTGGCTTTGCAATTTAAAGATGCTAGGATTATTGCGAGTGATTTAAGCAAGACGAGTATCAATGCTCAGGCAGCTTTAGCCGAGAACCTTGGTGTTAGCAATATTGAATTTCGTAATGAAGATTTGTTAACGGTTCCATACGAGGAAAAATTCGATTTCATATCATGTGTTGGCGTTTTGCATCATTTGCCTTCTCCCCAGCAAGGTTTTGATGTGATGTGTCGTGCGCTTAAACCGACAGGTTTAGCGGAAATAATGGTTTACGATCACATTAATCGCCATTATTCAATTCGCATGCAAAATATATTGAATATATTTGATTCTGATTGCAAACTGGATGCACAACCAAGGTTTGAGTTGGCTGCACAGGTTTTGCGTGCCTTAAATCAACACGCTAGGGCACCACAGGAATTAAAACGAGTTTTGGACTATTTGGATTCGGTGTCTGGATTCTCACAAGAGTTAGCCGACTTTATCAGTCATCCGCAAGAACACTATTTTGATGTGCCATCGCTATTAAGTAGTTTGGATAAATCAGATTTGCGAGTTCATTCGTGGAAGATGCCACATTTCTTTGATCCCTCTGCAATGTTCGATGACAGATCGTTGAAGGCTAGAGTAAGTGACATGGACGATGTTGAAAAAGCGCATTTGGGGCATTTACTTAGTAGTGGATTTCTGGAACTATATATAGAGCGAAAATGCCCTCACGAAGCAATATCTACACCAGATATACGCAAATATCGTGTTCGATCAATACGTAATAATAAAATTATTCAGTTACACGACAACGGTAAAGTCAGTCGTGTAGAAGAAAAGTCTAAAACGACGATAAAAAGTGGCCGGTTATTGTTTGATGGTGGAGAAAGACGGCCAGCGGTTTCTTCATATGGCTACGCACCTGATTGTATTACTATGCGCCCACGCCGGTTGCTGGGTTTCTCCGATCTTGATTTGAACACAGAACTTGATCAGTCTCATGTTGACGATATTCTTGATCTAGCTAAAACAAGTATTACTATTGACGAAATAGTAACAACATTAGTTAAACGATATGATGATAGTGTAAGTGAAGAACAACTAATTAAGCTTTGTAGCTATCTCTGTCGAACGCCTTATCGATTGTTGGCGATAGTTGAGTAAGCATCATTTATATTAACAAAATTAATTATAGAGCGATGGAACTGGTATTATGAGTGATAGAATTATATTAGTCGGAAAAAAGGATCCTGAAATTTATAACCAACGTGTTAACAGGACCGAAGTGTTTCTTGGTGTTGACGAACAAGAACAAAAGAAAGCCCAGCAAATACTGGCCGAAAGCACCGTAGGAATTGCAGGCGCAGGCGGCATAGGTGGGGCTATGGCCTTAAGGTTGGCGAGGTTCGGTGTTAAGTGTATCAAAATTGCTGACCCAGAACTCTTTGATTGGACAAATGTCAATAGACAGCTAGGAGCCAGTAAGGCAAACATTGGGAAAAATAAGTCCGAGGTGGTTGGTAACATCGTCTATGAATTGGCTGAAGATATCACGGTAGAAATATTTAAGGATGGAATTACCGTTGAAAACGCCAGCGAATTTGTCGAAGATTGTGATATCGTATTAGATCAAATTGAATTTTTTACACTTAAAGAAAAATACGCGCTGCACAGAGCCTTCAGAGCTGAAAGCAAGGCGGTTTGCATCCTTCTATGTTCGGTTATTGGTTGGAATGCACACATGTATAAGTTTGAAAAAGACAGCATGACTGTTGAAGAATGGTACGGTATCCCTGAAGACACCGTTTTCGATGATGTGCAAACAGATAAACTAGTTAAATTATGGGCACCAAAATTTCCGCCGTTTCCTTCTTACCAAGAAGTCAGGCACTGGATGAAGGATAATAATGCCGCGCCGATTTTTGCTGGTGCGCCACCTCTAGCGGAAGGTATTTTAACTCAGCGCGTTATACTGTCGCTTTTAGGTAAGGAGCACCCTCCTTACGCAAAATGGTTGCCACCAATACCACAAATGTATATCTATGATGCTGCTACATTGTCGGGAGAGATTGTAACAAGCGATGGCGAAATTAAAAATTTAAAAGAACTCGAAATTGCTTGGTCAGTTTATAATCAATCTAAAAAGTGGAGTGGGGAGCAAAGAGTGACATAATGGACATCCATGTCCATTATGTTCTTTGCCCACCGTGCCACAGATGCTTGGCTCTGGCCATCCGGTGTTCGCTTTCCTTCGCAAGCTCAGGAAACGCTACCCCCATGACTTTACGCCAGCTTACCTTTTTCATAAAGAATTGGCTACCAAAAACGACTCGCCACCGCCTATCGGATCGCAGCAATAGTTTTCTGTGGAAGATGGTAAAATGGAGTTATGTTTAGGTGTACGATTTCAGTTATCCTCACATATTGCACCAACCTATAAAAAATTGGCTTATAATAAGCATAAGTAATTGATAATGATACCGTTTTATACATTAGTCGTTACAATTTATATTGTATAAGTGAAGGTGTCAATAGCTGACTTGGGCTAAAAAGCATAAGGTGCAAGATGTGAATAAAAATTTATGCTTCGGTACTTGTGGAGCAGGTTGCAAATTGGTTCCGGCAAAAAATGAAACAATTATTGTTATCGACGAAAACCATACTCTAGGATGAAGAACTGGGGTTTCAAATTAGCCAGAGGTTCTCGAAGCTTTGCCAATTCTTCTTCAGGGCCATGAATCTCTAATCGAGTAATATCAGCAATTTTCAAAGCGTCTTTCAACAAATAATCCACATTTTCGAGATGTACCAACACTCCATCAGCATCTTCAAAGCCTTCTCGGCAATGTGCTTGTTCTCCATCAAAACTGAATCCATGATAGAGACATTTGGATTCATTATTAGTTTTATCAACAAGCTGTTCACATAGCTTTTTAAAAGCCTCAAGTTTTCCACTTGACACTTTAAAATAAGGTACAATTGTACAGCATTTGTCTTGGGTTGCCATAGGCATTTCCTTCAATAAATTAGGTTTTTTTTCTAAAAATGTGTGAGTTCTTTTTTCACAAAATTTAAGGATAACAGAATTTGACTTCTTATAATCTAAAAAGACTATTTTGTAAAGCGTAGGGTTTGTAGAGTGAAACGAAACCCATCACTTAAAGCCCCAAGTCTAAATGACAAGGGGCTTTTTTTATGCCCTATTTTTTTTAAGGGAATAAGGAGGTTGATGATTTATGATATAATACATGACTTTCGGCTATTTTAAAAAAACGTGACATTTATTTAAGACTGGTAATATAACAAAAACCATAACCACTCAAAAGCGTGTCTTTTTAAAACCAGTCGAGGCGATACGTCGGATTAATCCGCTAAACAGGTGAAAATACCGGAACAACCGAGCTCAATACGTTTTAAATCTCACTTGAAAAAGGAACCATAAAAAAATCTATTGCTTTCAAATTGAGCAGTCTTAATTAAATGGAGACTTTTTATTAAATAGCCGAAAGTCATGTAATATCTAAATATAAAATGTGTTAGAAAATAAAAGGGGCCGGGCTGCGAATTTTGTATATAAATGCGACTGCATTGGACTGAAACCAATGCCCGATAGATACAATAAGTGAGAAAACAATGGACATTGAATTTGAACAGGTAGAAAATCAAGCCGCAAAAAATAGAATACGGCGTTACTTAGAACGGATTGAACAATTGTACACCCCCATTAAACAATGGTTGAGGGAAGAAAATTTGGTCATAGTGCCAAGCCGAGTGGATACCATTGAAAGACAAGCAACGTATAAAGTCACTCAATTAACGCTTAAAACTCAAAAAGGTGAAACGCTTGCAGAGATAAAACCAACCAGTTCAATGCTTATTGCGGGTGAGGGTTTGATTGAAATAGAAGGGTGGTTTGGCAAAGAAACGCTCGTTTATATGATTAAAGATAGACTAATGATAACCAAGCCTTCTCGAAACGATAGAACTAAAAACGTCACTGTACAGATGTATGAAGGCATTGATGTTAATGGTTGGTATTGGATAGAAGATAGTCGTCGAAACCGGGCGCACCTGTTGGATAAATCTATTTTTCTTGAACTTATTACCTTTGTTAGTGATTATGAATTCTAATCCCTTAGTACCTATTTGGGAAGCTTATCTTATGACAATGGAGAGCTTGAGAGTTTCTAAGCGTGTTGTGATATTTTCCAAAAATGCGACTGAGACACTGAATGCCCTTGATGGTAGTGAACCTGAAATAGTTGGGCAAATCTCTTTTGAAAAGCATAAGCTTAGCTTAAATCTTTTAAATCGTTGTAAAACGATTAACCGAGCCAGTGATGCCAGTGTTCAATACAGCACTCAAGTAACTGATGATTTATTTGTATTATCTTTGTGGGCAACCTTAGAACGTTACTTAATAGATTTTTTCCAAGAAAAAGGAGAAAAAATACGAGAAATACTGCCTTCTGATTTAGCAGAGGTTTATTATGAACATTTATATAAGGAAATTGAATATTGGAAGCCACCAGAAATTTTATACTTACTTAAACGAAGTCTGTTTAAAGGAAATGAACAATTGATTGAGCTTGCAGAGGAGGTTTTTAAATATAGAAATTGGGTTGCACATGGTAAAAATCCTAAAAATCTAGCCCCGGTTAATATAACGCCGAAAATGGCTTATGATCGGTTAGAAAAAGTGATTAACATTTTAATAGCGAAGCGATAATGTACTAGCAAGCGAAAAATAATTGGGGATCGAGGTTTTAGTTTTTTGAAAAAAAACTAAAACCTCGATCAAAGTAAAATAAATTTTCGACACCCATCACCCAAACTGAAAAAAGCCCCAAGTCTAAATGACAAGGGGCTTTTTTATGCCCTATTTTTTTTAAGGGAATAAGGAGGTTGATGATTTTTTTATGAGATAATATTTGAATATAAAATGTGTCAAAATGATTTTTTGACACTTCTAAAAAAGGAATTCTAATTAATGAAAATTTATTTTGACAGATGTAGTTTACAACGCCCTTTAGACAATCGAAGTCAATTTCGTATTGCCATTGAAGCCGAAGCGATTTTGGGTATTTTATTCTGGTTATCTGAAACGGATACACTTGACTTAATTTCATCGGATGCTTTGGTTTTTGAAGTCGAAAGTCAGGTAGGGTGGGCAACGTATTTTTGGTGCAACGGCACAGGCAAAAGGGTAAAACCTCAAAACACCCCTTCCCCAAATCAACTTAAAGCCCCAAGTCTAAATGACAAGGGGCTTATGCCCTATTTTTTTAAGGGAATAAGGATGTTGATGATTTTTTATGATATAATATTTAAATATCATGCCAAAATGATTTTTTGACACGACTTATTTTGCTCCCGATAAACCAGAGCAAAATACCCACATAAAGTAGAACCCCATCATCATATCTGAATATAAATCAAAGAGATGGGATGATAGGCAAAAAATCTGCCTTGATGCTTAGTAAAACGGCACCCACTCTATCCTATTGAGGCAAAACTGATAGGTGAAATATGTTATCAATCAATTTACGAGCCGATATTGAAAACCGTTTCATAAATGTGGTTCAAGAAAACTATAATGGAAACTGGCAAAATGCAATCACCTCTTTCTTGAAATTACAAAAAAAATATGGTTGGAAAGAACAGCTACTTGAGGATGTCACAACGATTAGAGCGGAAGTACATCGAAAAGGGGGGATTTCCTCTGCTGCGATTTCTGATGCGATCCAAAAATACAGAAATAATCATGGTGGTTCAAATGCTTGAGATTTTGCGTGTTGTTATTGATACTAATCTCATCATTTCAGCCATTCTGAATGGAACAGGCGCACCAGCAAAGCTGATTGATTGGATGACACAGGATGAAGATTACTTTAGATTGTTAATATCTCAGCCTATCTGGGATGAATATACAACCGTTGCTAATTGGTTAATTCCTGATTCAAAACAACTTGAGAAAAAACGTGTTCTGAAAACATTGCGCGATCAATCAGACTGGATTATTGAGCCAGATTTCCAATTGAGCGTTTGTTCTGATATTTCTGATAATCGTTTTTTAGAATGTGCTGTGGTTGGAAATGCTGATTATTTGGTGACAAAAAATATTCGACATTTTCCATACAAAAAATACGAGAATATTGAGTCCCCTCCGAAAAGTCGTAACCTCCGATTTCATACCACATTGAAGATGTGGTATAATAACATATAATAAATAACTTAATCACCAATTAAAAATTGAAAACATACTCTACCCATGTTTCGTAAAAGCCCATCCTGTACCAAGTCTGCTGATGTCAATCGTATTGAGTCTCATTTTAATGGGGCGAAGCAAAAGTTATTTAATGATCCAAATAGTTGGCATAATGTCTTTTATGCATTGATCACATCTTGTATTGATGAAAGTGTTTTTTCCGTTCTGTACGACGAGACACAGGGTCGCCCCAATACATCATTTCAGCCTAAAGTTTTTTGAAGAAAAACTTTAGGCTGAAATACGTATTTTGGTATCAATGATGATACTGAAAGAAGGTTTTGGGTGGAGTGATGCCGAACTGTTTGAACAATGCTACTTTAACTTATTGGTAAGGAAAGCACTTGGCCTGAATAACTTGGACGATCCCATTCCCGCACACTCTACATATTATGCGTTTAAGCAGGCCGCGTACAATCACCAGACCACCACCGGAGAAAATTTGATTGGTGATTTGTTCCAGCAGTTGACCAAAGGCCAGGCAAAGGTATTCGGGGTGAACGGGGACAGAATTCGTATGGATAGCAAGCTAATCGGAAGCAATATCATTCAAAGTAGCCGTTTACAGTTGATTTTTGGGTGTTTAAAGGTTTTTTGGAAATCCCTTGGCGACGAACAGAAAGAACACTTGTCTTTGGATGACCAAAAGCGATTGAATGAGTTGACAAAAAAGAATCCTGGCCAAGTCGTGTACCGCCTAAGCGATGAAGAAAGAACAATTGAAGAGTTTTGGGGGATTGTTGTTGAAACTTCAGGGTATATATACAGAGGAAGACAGCGATAAATACAGACTGATTGAACGGCTTTTAGCTGAACAATATACACTGGAAGAAGGACGGGCTGTCCCAAAAGCAAAAAAAGACATTGCCGCCGATTCGCTTCAGTCGCCACACGATGCCGATGCCACTTACCGGAAAAAGAAGGAACAGAAAGTTAATGGCTACAATGTAAATGTGGCGGAAACCTGTAATGACAAGAGTTTAAACCTGGTCACCGATGTGCAGGTGGAAGCGGCTGGCTATCCAGACAATCATTATGTGCAGTCTGCGGTTGAGAACACTGAAAAAGTGCTTGAAAAAGTGAAAGAAGTGACGATGGATGGAGCGTACAATGACGAGGATAACCGTCACTATGCTGATGAAAATAAAAAAACCTTAAATTTCACTGGTTTACAAGGCGCTTCGCTTCAGGCCGGTATGATTTTGAAAAAACCTCTGAGGGGTGGAAAGTGACATACCGGCAAACCTTCGATACTCAAATAGCCGTGGAATGCGAATCAAGTAGATACCGAATCACGGTGAATGGCAAGTACACGATATTTTACGGTGAAAGAGATTGAAAGCGGTCTCAGACGCAAGGAAATAAAAAGCATGCCCGCGTCCGTGAAAAACCGCCGTAACAACGTGGAAGCGACGATTTTTCAACTGAGTTATTTCACCAGAAATAACAAAACCCGTTACCGTGGAAAAATGAAGACACAGGTATGGGCATCCTGCCGGGCAATGTGGATGAATTTGGTGCGAATTGTCAATTATGGGGAAAAGTCACGTCTTATACCTTGTATTTAAAGGAAAAAATGGCTGGTTGAAACCAAATTAGAGAACTTTGGCCGATTTGTTATAAGTCTAATTAATCGCAAGTGGATTGGCGCGTGTCAAAGTACTTACAGGCTTCCCTGCCCGTTCTTTGACCACCCAGGCTGTTCGGCTCTGGCCGTCCTGTGTGTCCTTGTCCCTTTGGGACAAGGCCCTGCTACCCCAATGACTCTACGCCGTCTGGCACTTTTAAAAAAAAGTACCAGAGACGACTCGCCCCCGCCTATCGGCTCTTCCAGGCTCGCAGCGTCTGTAGTAGTCAAGATGATGTTGAACACATTAGAAATCCGATTTTTTCCCCAAATCGGATTTCTTATCATGTTCAATATCTTGTTGATCACTACAATAATTAATCGCAATCATTTATTAGGTTTATCTAATAAAAATAATTAATATACCTCATTAGTAAGTTTTATCATATAGCTCTTGAAAAAGCGGAGGTGGGAATTTGGTTTGGGCGGCTGACTTTTCGGAGGGGACTCAATATTAGAATTCTCAAAATTAGTCAGCTCTTAACTGTATTGGAGAAAATAGAGAAATCGTAGCCAGGGAAAATAATAGGGGACACATTTTTTCTCGTTCCCAGTGCGACAAGCGAAGCTTGTCATTTCTTGCAGGGTGTAAGTCCCTGTTTGGTAAGGTCTAACCAACCACCAATATTGAGTGTTGCATCTCTGGCGGAACGTTACTTGCGGCTTAGGCTGCGACAAACGTGAACAATAGTAGATGAAGCGTACACAAAGAACTATATAGGTCATAGCGAAATTGCACTTTTGTGAAGCTATATGAGCATCGTTAGAGAATACAATACAGATGGCGACATTATTGGGAAAATGGAAGCCTATACGAAAGAATCATTTTGGTCAGATTCTGGAGGGTTTGTCGGTGTTTCAAAGCATGACATGTATAGAGAGAGATGATGAGAACTTGTGAGACCCTATTGGTTCTTGAAATAAGATATGGTATGTGGAGCTTAGTCACGTACAAGGAAACTTAGAAACAGAAATAACCAAAACCTAAGTCTTATTTATACAGTAAATCTACCCAACTAAAGAAGGATGATTGAAGATTGATAGGGAGTCAGATACATTCATATTACTCTGAGCGTAGGAAAACTGCGTACATGGGGAAGGGATGTACAATTCTGTGTAGCTCGTCAAGGCAACTCTTACTAAACATGAAGGATTAGATAAATGGAGCAAACCTCACTGCGGGGAATAGCAAATAAAGCAGCACAATATAAGACTCACCGATTTCGTAATCTGTTTGGTTTATTGACGGTTGATTTCTTGCGTTGGTGTTGGCGTTCTATCAATAAAAAGGCGAGTGCAGGTGTTGATAAAGTTGATGCTAAAATGTATGAAGACAATCTCATCGACAACATTAAAAATTTAGTTCAACAAGTCAAAGAGAAACGTTATCGGGCAAAGTTGGTGCTTAGAAAGTATATTCCGAAAATGGGTGGCAAGTTACGTCCTTTAGGAATACCAGCAATGGCAGATAAGCTACTGCAACTAGCAGTCGCTAAGATTTTAGAAGCCATTTATGAGCAAGACTTTTTAGATTGTAGTTATGGGTATCGTCCCAAAACCAGCGCACATAAAGCCGTTAAAGAGTTAACTGAGCAGCTAATGAAAGGACGGTTTCATTATATTGTTGAAGCTGATATTAAAGGCTTCTTCAATAACATACGACTTACTTCTAGAAATGATAGAAAAGCGCGTAGATGATAAACCTTTTATCAATTTGATTCGTAAATGGTTGAAAGCAGGCATACTGGACAAAGGGACGGTAATTCACGCCACAAGGTGGTATCGCCGATACTGGCAAATATATCTCTTCATTATGCGTTGGATACTTGGTTTTATGGGACTGTACAAGCACATTGTCGGGGACAAGTTTATCATTGTCGGTATGCATTCTAGGTTAAAGTTTTTGCGCGCAAAAACTTTAACCTAGAATTGATTTTGTTTGTGCGTTTGAATATGAAAAGGATGCACAGCGTTTCTATAAAGCTTTGAAATTAAGACTAAACAAATTTGGCTTAGAAGTAGCAGAAGACAAGACCAATATCATGATTTTTAGTCGTTATCACTTGAAAAGTAAAACCCGTTTTAATTTTCTAGGCTTTGAATTTCGCTGGGAATTAAGTCGCCGTATTAAAAATAGGAGACGATATGCAATAATAAAACGGCGTACCTCTCGCAAGAAATTTCACGCATCAATAGCTAATTTCAAAAAGTGGCTCAAAGATAATAGTGGTATACCAAAGAAAATATTGTTTCCAAAGCTAAACAAGAAGCTACGTGGATACTATAACTATTACGGTATTCGAGGAAATTCAAAAAGTCTCAATACTTTTATCTTTTTGGTTGAAAATCTATTATTTAAGTGGCTAAATCGGCGTTCACAACGCAATAGCTATAACTGGATAGGATTCAAACAGTTAATAAAACATTTTGGACTAGCTAAACCACGAATCTGTCATGCTTTCTAGGTTAATAAAAGCTGAGTGCAAAGCGAGCCGTTTTGAAAAGCCCAGTGCGGTAATTCCGCACGCTGTGTGAGGGGGTAGTCGGGTGACTGGCTATTCTACCTTGATACAATGCCTTCATGCAACGCTCCGCGTTGCGAACTCGTAAGCCGTATATGTCTGATTAATAAATTATAAATCGTAGGGTGCATGACGCTATCGCGTCATGCACCACACACAACCATTTACCATTTGTACCCCAATATTGCTATAATTCTATATTATTCTTGGGTTTTGGTGTATGACGCTTCGCTTATACACCCTACGATTTATACGGTTTTATAATATGTCTAATTATATTCGTTATCGTGTGGGTGTTATTTTTTTACCGTCAATTTACTGGAACGTCAACAAAAATTATTGACTGAAAATATCGAACTATTACGTTATGCTTTTCGTAAGCCAGCCAGGGAGGCCGTTGCACACGTCTTTTTTTGTCCACCACAATTCAATACATTCGTTAGGAAAACTAGCAAAGGTTATCGCAAATTATCGGACAATTTATGGAAACAACACGCGCTTATTTAGATAAATTGACTTATGAAATCAAAAAACCGAAGCAAATAAAATCCAAACATGCTCTCAGACACCGAATTTTCCAAAATAATAACTGATACTTCCAAACGAATTGAAGGAGACATCGTTTGGAGTCAAGATACCGATAATTCACCCGCTATAGAATTTCGGGTTGAAATACTCTCAGATGAAGCCTACCCATTATTTATGAAAGGACGTTATAACGCCGTCGCACAAAAGCTGAGTTTTTCTTTAATCTATAAAGGGATAGGTAGAATTTACAGTTTAGATATTGGTCGAGAACACGTTAACCCAACGGGTGAACAAGTCGGTGAAAAACATAAACATCGTTGGCAAGCACAATATCGTGATAAATGGGCTTATAAGCCAGCAGATATTACCGCTTTAGTTAATGAACCGGTACAAGTCTGGAAACAATTTTGCTTAGAAGCCCAAATTACACATAATGGCACAATGATAATCCCATCACTACAATCGCTTTTGTAAGATTATGTTAGCACTTCCTTATGACACTATTTCTCAACAATTAGGTGAATTATTTACTGGTACTCAAGTAGGTGAATACCTCCGAGTACGTACTCCCTATTTATATCCAGACGGTGATGTCATTGATATTTTTTGCCAGCAACAAGATGATGTCATTACCCTAACAGATTTAGGAGAAACCTTGGGTTGGTTGAATATGCAAACCGTTTCCCAAAAACGTTCGCCTAAGCAGCAACGTTTAATTGACGATGTCTGTTTAACTTATGGTATTGAATTATACCAAGGTATGTTAATGTCTCGCGTCAAGCCAGTCGATAATTTGGCGTATGCCTTAAACCATCTTGCCCAAGCCGCTTTACGGGTTTCAGATGTCTGGTTTACCTTTCGCAATTCAACTTATGAATCAATTAAAGAAGAAGTGGCTGAATTTCTAGATGAATACCACATTCCTTTTCAAATCGAAGAAAAATTGGCTGGACGTTCTGGACTTAATTGGAAAATTGATTTTCATACCTGTACCCCTAAAAAAAGTGCTTTAATTTATGTACTAAGCACGGGTAGTCGTTCTAGTGTCCAAAGTCTTGTCAATCAGACGGTATCGGCATGGCACGATTTAAGTCACCTAAAAATAAGCCATCACCATGCCCTTGAATTTGTCACTTTATTTGATGATACTTTAGATATATGGAAAGAAGAACATTTTCATTTAGTTGAATCATTATCAACCTTAATTCGTTGGTCCACGCCAGAAAATTTAGTCGACATTTTAAAAGAAGCGGTTTAAATGTCACTGATAGCTTTGGTTATGTCTCAGATGGCAGTTATAACCTTAAATATGGTAAGGTTATTAACACGACGGACATTAATAATAATCCGTTGGACTACAGTTATGACACATTTGGGCGGGTGGCGACGATTGTTGGGCCATATCAAACTGGGACGGGGTTGGATACCATTCAGTTTGAGTATCATCCCGAAGCGGAAATACCTTTTGCTCTAACCCAACATATTGATGTCTATCGCAATGTCGCTGATCCGATTGAAACCGTCTTGTTTACCGATGGACTCAAGCGGGTATTGCAAACCAAGAAAGACACGACTATCCATGTCGGTGAAGGGAGCGGTACTCAAAATGTGATGACGGTATCTGGGCATGTCATGTTTGATTTTCTGGGAAGGGGGATTAAGCAATATTATCCCATCACGGAATCTTTGGGCAGTCAGGGCGTGTTTAATACCAGCGTGGATAACTCGTAAGCCGTATATGTCTGATTAATAAATTATAAATCGTAGGGTGCATGACGCTATCGCGTCATGCACCACACACAACCATTTACCATTTGTACCCCAATATTGCTATAATTCTATATTATTCTTGGGTTTTGGTGTATGACGCTTCGCTTATACACCCTACGATTTATACGGTTTTATAATATGTCTAATTATATTCGTTATCGTGTGGGTGTTATTTTTTTACCGTCAATTTACTGGAACGTCAACAAAAATTATTGACTGAAAATATCGAACTATTACGTTATGCTTTTCGTAAGCCAGCCAGGGAGGCCGTTGCACACGTCTTTTTTTGTCCACCATTCACCCCAATGAAAATGAAACGGTATTTGTATTTTAACGTTTTGGTGGGCAACAAAAAAACCGTTGCCCACCCTACATGGCTTGGTTATCTGCTTGGTTCAACATTGAGGTAGAACAGCCAGTTACCCAAACTGCCCCCTCACGGATCCCGACGAGC
>JAOZSV010000081.1 GCA_029939505.1 Thiotrichaceae bacterium
GGATTTCTTAAACCTATCCCACTATTCATTTTTGAGCTTAGAAATCCGATTTTTTTTCAAAAATCGGATTTCTTAAACATCGTTTCGCCGCTTAAACATCGCCGCTTAGAAATCCGATTTCTTAAACATCTTGGAAACATAGTGCGTAACATCAGTTAAACAAAATAGCTTTCTGGAAATTTTTCCGTAATCATCATAACAAGTTGACGGTTAGAAAAAACGCGATAAGTACGAGAAAGCAGTTTATCTTCTCTTTTAATGTCAAAATAATCGGAAAAAATTCCTGCTTTTTCCCGAGCATAAGCGGTGATTTCTTTAAACGTTTCCGTTTTATGTTCTCGCCAAAGTTTTCCAATAGGCGTATGTGATTTGATGAGTTTTTCTCTAAACGTTTTCTCTACTCGTTCAAGGACAATAATGGAGTCAGCGTAAAGCCAATTATGTCGACTTATTTTGCCTTGAAGTAGTATTTGTCTTTTCATCACTTGAGTGCCTACTTTGATTTCTAAAGGTAGGATATCTGTTGTGATTGAGACGATTTCCTCAGATAATTTAACAATGCCGATTGGTTCATTTAAAAAAACTTCTAATAAGTTTGTTAAGGTACCATCAGCTATCAATAAAATTTGTTGAAAAGGGCTTAACTTGGATGAATCAATTTGGCTGTCTTTCAACGATTCCTGCAAATCTGTTCTAAGTAACAACTCTTTTAAGTGTTCATCTACCATCTGTTTCGTTTTATCATTATAATACGATTGATCGTCTCTATGTTATGCCGTTGTACACAGGGTGCCACGGACTATTTAAACAAGACTTCTCGTTGAATCGTCGGATAAAAGGTAAAATCTTCAATCTGAACTTCACCCTGATAAATCCAACCTCGCTTTGCTTTGATGCCAATTTCCGTTGTGCCTGATAAGATCATCTGAAACTCAGAATCTGGATTACCGATGAGATTAAACAATTGGATCAAACGGGTAACCGTTTGGAACTCATTTTTACCCACAAAGACATCTAACTTTTTTTCTGTCAGCTTTTTGCTGCCATCGCGACTTGCTGGAAAAAGTATTTCTTTCGGCTTCGTATTGCCCAAATAAATTTCTGGGTTATTGCCATCTTTGAAAGTCAAGTTGAAGTTGGCATTTTTGAATTTCAATGCCGTTTCAGCCGATGTACTAAATTGTACGATGACTATTGCCCTAAATTCGTTTTCTGTTTGTTTGAGATTGATGCTCTTTATGGCTTTGATATCAAGCTGATCAATAACATTAATCGAAAGGGAATGAGCGGTTCCTAAAGTGAGTAGGTAGAGGCTGATAGCGGCTACCGGTTTTAAAAATGAATAAGGCATTGTTTTCTCAAAATGTCAAGTTGTTTTTTTTGTAACTACTCAGGGCAACCATAAAGGATTGCCCCTACAACAAGATTCTTATGTCGAGTGACGAAAATATTCTTATGTAGGGGCAATCCCTTGTGGTTGCCCTGAGTCGTTACAAAATTTCATGTAAAACGCCAACGTAATGCAATATATCCCCCTATAAAAAAGATTAAGCTAGTACAGAGCAGATATAATAAGGGAGGCCATAAATAGCCCATTTCCATATTTCCCCATTTTCTGGGTTTAAAAAATGAGCTAACTAGAGAAGTATTTTTCGCTTGAACCAGATCAAGTTCTCCACTTGCTTTGGGATTGATCTGTAATTTCAAAATACCGCCTTTTGCGTAAGCATCAGTTGTCAAAATCGCTTCAAAAGACCACCTTTGAACGGTAACAGCACTTAAAACATTCGCCATGGAAGACCATGCACTATTTGTATGTTCCAAATCCACTAAGGGGCGGAGTAATCCACCAAAGAGTAATTGGGGAATCATCAATAGGGGAACTAAAGTGAGGGCGACACGATAACTGGTGACGATGCTGGATATAAATAAACCCATTGAGGCGGATACAAAGGCGGCTATCCATAATATCAGTCCAATCCAAATCGTATGAACCCATGATAATTCCAGCAGAAATGGGACAACCATTATAGCAAGTAAGCTGGTTTGTACGCCTAAAACGAGGGTTAAGACAACAATTTTTGCCGCTAAATAGGGGAAAATAAATAAATAGGAGCGACTTTCCCGTTTTAAAATATGTTGTTCTGTGACAATTTCTTTGCATGATCCCATGATTCCAAACCAAATACTTGCTGCTACTAGAAGAAAATAGACGCTGCCACGTCGCATACTGGCCATATCGCTAATCAGTTGCAAGTCTGCACTTAGTTTTTTTAAAGTGAAATGAGACAGTAATACATTTTTGCTTTTAAAAAAAGGCGTTATTTTTTCTTCTATATAATCATGTCGTAAGGTTTTATCCGTTTCTTGGGCAAGAAACCGGGCATATCTATGCAATTTATCAATATGGATAGGTTTATGGGCTTGTTCTAATGGTTCTTTCATCACCCCAAAGTAATATAATATTCTTGCTCCTTCATCAAAACTTTGTTTGTCCCGATCAAAGTTATAAAATGCTCCGATAATCAGAATAGCAATCAGGGGTACTTGAAGAATCATTAATGACAGATTGAGTTTATCAGCAAAAATCACTTTAAAATTTCGCTGTATAAGAACTATCCATTGTGATAATAATAATTGAAAAGACGTTTTAGGATGTTGATGGGGCATGTTTCTTCAGGGATAATGCCATTAAGTTAAGCCAGGGCGAACACGCAGGATTCGCCCCTACAATATGATGATACGCGGGTTTTTGTAGTAGTTGTAGGTGGGCAAGGTCCTTTTCTTGCCCACCCTACAACGAAAACCTCGAAAACCAAGTTCTGGGATCAGGCTATTGGCATTATCAAATGAAATTGTTCTTTCAAATCTCCCCGTTCAAAAGATTCAGTGATTTTATGACTATAATATGAATGGTCTAACATTTCTAATAAATATTCAGCAGGATTCCGTTTAGCAGATGTGCCTGTAACCGTTTCAAAATATCGGGCAGCGTCTTGACTTGAACCATAATAAGCCACTGTTCCGCCATGATTCATCAGCAATAAATGGTCAAAACGTTCATAAGTATCACGACTCGGTTGGTGTATCGTCGCAATCGTGGTTAATTTATCAAGTTGCGTCAGTTTTTGTAACAATCTCACAATTTTGTCAGCATCAACAGATGATAAGCCTGATGTGGGTTCATCTAAAAATAGAATTAAGGGCATTGCGATTAATTCGTGAGCCAAATTAGCCCTTTTTCGTTCACCACCGCTTAAACCTCGAATACCTGATTCTGATGAGCCTATGACGGTATGAAGAAATTTATTTAATCGCGCTTTTTCAAAACCCAGGTGGCGGCAGGTTTGACGAATGATATGTTCTCGTATTTGATAGGGAAGACCAATAAATTGTAATTTTAAGCAGTAATTTAAAGATTGATAAACGGTCAATTCTGGAATCATCACGTCATCTTGGGGCAAGTAACCGAGCCATTCTCGTACTTTACCGTAGTCTTGATGGATATTAATGGATTCCTTATCTTTTATGAAAAAAACTTGACCGGTTTTTGGAGTACGATAACCATTGACTAAATCAAGTAACGTACTTTTACCACAACCGGCTGGTCCCATAATCGCTGTCATCGTACCTGGTTTAGCACGGAGATAAGCACCTTTACAAATCGTTTTTCCCGCGATGTGATAATATAAAGCGGTTGTTTCTATCCCCACGCGGGTGCGCCCTCTAAATAATTGGGCATCAATACCAATGGGTGTTTGACCTAATTTTATCTCATTATGACCAATCTTTTTTTGGCTAATTTCTTCCCATTTTTTTTTAGGTAAGCGACGATCATCAATAAACGTACCGGTCTTTGTTCCGACATCTTGAATAAATAAACGATCTCGAACACGCTTGAGAATGGCATGTTTTCTGGCAATGCCAGGCACTTCTTTTGTTGTTAAGCGAATACCACAAGCCCTGCTACTGCCGATTAAAATGTCAAAGTCCCCACTGAGTCCAACAGATTTGTCATTTTTGAGCATGTTCTAAATCAAAGTTGAAGTCAAACCTCTGAGGTTTTGAAAACCTCTGAGGTTTTTGAGTGAACTATCACTTATTCTTTTGCGGAAGACGACAGGAGTTTACGTTCTTTCTCAATTAAATAATCAATAACTTTCATCATGTTTCCATAGCCCTTGGTTATTCTGCTATTTAACCGGTATTTACCATTGACAATGACAGAAGGCACGGAATTAATGCCATATTTCTTGGTTTTCTCATTAGCTTTACCCATTTCAGTATCAACCCAGAAGCTGTGGTCGTATTTATCAGTAAAGTCCTCTTTACTCACACCAGCATGTTTGGCGAAAAACTTCTGAAGAGGTTTTTCACGGGTTAGTTTGTAATTGCGTTGTTCATGTATCGCTTGAAATAGGGGAATATGCACTTTCTCAAAAACCTCCAACTCTTTCGCCACATAGTAAACTTTTGCTAAGGCTGTTCCCCTGCCTCCAATTTCAAAAACCGCTGGCATTTGTATAAACTCCACGTCTGCGGGTTTCTTTTCTCGCCAGGCTTCCAGGTGTTCTTTTTCAAAGGAAAAGCAATGCGGACAGGTGTACCAAAACAGTTCAACCACTTCTATTTTATCAGAGGTGCTGGTTGGTGCTGGGGGATCAATTATCTCGTATTGACCCGCGTAAGGATTGGCAGTCGCTTGTTGCATCATAAATAAACAGCTTGCGGTTAGGCAAGCCAGGATTAGCGGGTTTAATTTCATAAGTTATTGATTTATCAATTAAAATAGTTAAAAGACAGACCTGACAGGTTTTTGAAACCTGTCAGGTCTAAAGCAACATAAAGACCTGACAGGTTTTTGAAACCTGTCAGGTCTAAAACAACATAAAGACCTGACAGGTCTAAAACAACATAAAGACCTGACAGGTTTTTGAAACCTGTCAGGTCTAAAAGCAACCATGAGATTGATCTGGAGTTATTAATGTAAACCCTGCATGTAATTGGTTACTGCCTGCATTTCTTCATCAGACATTTTTAATGCAATATCATGCATCATGATGGCATTACCTTCGGGCTTGCGAGTTCCGTTTTTGTAATCCGTCAATTGCTTTTGGGTATATTGGGCATTTTGTCCGCCAACGCTGGGATATTTTGCAGCGGGATTGCCATTACCTTGTGGTCCATGGCAGGCGATGCAGGCTGATACACCTGTTTCTTTATTGCCACCGCGATAGATTTTTTCTCCTTGCGCCACCAGTTCGGGATCAGCTTCACCCATTTTTTTTGTTTTGCTAGAGAAGTGAGCGGCAATATCAAGCATGTCTTGTTCACTTAGCGGTGCTGCCATTGGTGACATAGTTGCATCTGTACGGGCTTCGGATTGAAACCCTTTTAATTGTTGGACAATATAGCTGGCATGTTGTCCTGCGAGATTTGGCCATAATGGGTTGAGACTATTACCATCAGCACCGTGACAAGCGGCACAAAGGGCGGATTTCGCCTGACCAGCTGTGGCATCGCCAGTTAAGTCAGTCGTCGCATAAACGGCTGGATTGCTTAAAGTTAAAATACTCAGAGCAAGTGTTAGTTTTTTCATTCGCTTGTCCATCAGTTGAAACAATATTAAGAGGAAGAAAATTTTTCTGTTGATTATACCCAAAAATCATTAATTGGGCAAGTTTTTTCAATTTATCAAGGGGGTTTCAACTGGATTTATCAATCCTTTTTCCACCAGGATATATCTAGCTCACCCTTTATTTTTTCTGCGTTACTGAGCTTCTTAAAAAAGTGATGGCCTGTTTCCTTTTCCACTTCTTTAACCGACATGACATGGTTCCATAATTGCCTAGCATTGACGCTTTCGTTAGGTAAAATAAACCCGATACAACGTTTATGTTCAAAGGAGTAAACCACTTTGTAGAAACTTTTAGGAAGGGGAATATCGTTAATCTGTTCAGGGTTTTTGTCATATAAAGGGCCAGTGATAATGATTAACTTACCCTTCGTATGTGTCCATCCTCGGATAATTCCTTCCAGACTTCCCCACGCCCGACGATTTAATTCTGGACGCTGTAATACGATATTTGACATCAGAAAAGTTTGATTGTTGCTGTAACGACTGAAGTCAATGGCTGCATTCGGCGCGAGATGACCTTTGTCATAACCTGTATTTCTAAAATCATCCGGTTGTACGCGATATTCCTCTGGTACATCTGAATCAGCATCAAAGCAATCGCCTCTTTCGACATCAACCCCGATAGAATGTTTGGAAATCACATAAGAAGCCCATAATGCTGCTTTGTATTTATAGCTATAACCGACACTGTAGCCATCACGATCTAGTACTAAATCTGTTTTACAGGGCGCACCGAGTTTTCTATGGTTCCTGAATGCAAATATCCAGGTATAGGTTTTATGACGATTAGGCCATAGGTAGGCAGAAAACACATAATGTGCTGCTGCTCCAGCTATTGCGCTACTTACGCCAATTAAAATACATTTTAATTCCATTATTATCTACGATTCAATAGTTAAAAAATTTAAAAACATAATTAAATATTAATATTGCAATTAATATTAATATTAATGTAACTACTCAGGGCAACCACAAGGGATTGCCCCTACAACATAATCAGGGCAACCACAAGGGGGTGCAGTCTACGACATAAGAATCTTTTCGTCACTCGATTTATGAATATTGTAGGGGCATTCGAGGTTTTCGTTTTTTGAAAAACGAAAACCTCGAATCCTTTATGGTTGCCCTGAGTAGTTACCAACCTTGAAACGTTCCTAAGTTTCATAACGTGGCAATAATTGAATGGTATCATCTATCCAAATATTAATGGCGATATGCAAGGATTGTAACATTTGTTTATTCCATTCTTTTTGAGTGACAGTCAATGCTTCACCTACATCAGTCGTGAATGTATCACGTTGTGAGAGTTCTACCCCTTGATTAATTGCAAAATCAATCCCTAAACCGCCAATAGCACCTATGAATGTTCCTATAGGACCACCTAAAGTACCTACTGCGCCACCAGCACCCGCCAGTACTGCTTTAGAGACAAAAGGGGCTGCTAATTTTGCAAAAATACCTTTAGTCGCAGCACCTGCGACGGCTTTAGTAGCAATGCCTTTAGTAGCGGCAGTACCTACGACTGCTTTACCCACCGCGGCGCCGCCAACAGCGAATGCTGCTCCTAAAGCTGCCCCTTTTGGACCTTTTTCATATTCTGCCATATTTATTTTATTAAATTGGCTTTCCCAATCAAGAACGAGCACTGTATTTTCTGGAACTGGCTTATCAAGATGGGTCGTATATTTTGACACAAAAACTTGAAAATCGGTTTGCATCTTTGATAGGACATTAACATAGTCATCATGTGTGTTTTGTAGTGCAGTGCGATAGGAGAATTGTAATTGTGGATCTGTGATTTCAGGGCGGAGTACAATATTTTCATAATGCTTATGCAAATATTTTTCAATATCTATTGATACGCCTTCTGAGACACTGATCGCTTCTGCACTTAAAAGATGCCCTGTTGCAGATGTTGTGGCTTCCCACAAAATTTTATAGGTTGTTGTATAGGAAAAATACCAATCAGCAAATCGATCAATACGTTTTCGCATTGTATCAAATACAACATTCAGTGCTTCATGTAATCGTATTTCTGTTTGTGCGAGTAATTGATTTCTCGCTTTTTCTAAATGGGCTGCTTGTTGATTGACGAATTTGGAGTAGTCTTGAGCGTCAGCAATAACCCGTACTTTTTTACCCTCTTTATTTTTATAGACTAATGTGACTTTAGGGCGTACTTGGGAATGTATGCCCGTTTTCACCATCGACTGATCTGGGTGTACAGCTTTGTTATAATCTAACTGTGCTAATAGGCTGTCATACCATTGTCGTCCAAACATGAGGCTTAAAAAGACGACTCCAATAATAATGAATATCCACATAAATGAGAATAACCTGGCAAGACAGCCACGTTTTTTAGGCATGAGAGGTAGTTGATTGACGACGGGAATATATTCTATGGGTTTTATTTCTGGGTGAGAAAGGTCAGTTTTCTTTTTCAATTTTTTGTCGTCCAAAAGATTCTTAGGAATGAGAATTCAATAATACTCGACGAGGTTTTAGTCTTCAAAAAAACTAAAATTTCGTCACCAAACCTGACAGGTTTGGTTGTATTCATGAATTAATTTTGAACTGTGATAATTTGGCAATGCGAATTAAGAGTTAAAATTGGAGTCCATTCGAGGTTTCAGCTTTGGGCGTTTTTTACCATTCATAATTCACTATTAATCATTAATAAATTGTAACGACTCAGGGCAACCATAAAGGATTGCCCCTACCACATTTCAGCCTAAAGTTTTTTGAAGAAAAGCATTCGAGGCTAAAGTTTTTTTTATTCAAAAAAACTTTAGCCTCGAATAGGCTGAAATATTCTTATGAAGATAGACGAAAATCTTCTGATGTGGGCTGCACCCCCTTGTGGTTGCCTGAGTAGTTACAATAAATTATTGTATCATAATGCTCAATTTCTTCTCAGGTTAAAAATATCAATATCATGTTCATCAATCATTCTAAAGGCACATCTTTCCCTGTACACATTTTTACTGGGGTGGTGAAAATTTGTTTAACCTTGAACCCGATTCTATAAAAAAATATATGTATAAAAACAACAACTTATATTTGCTGACTTTCATTTCGAGGTTTGAGTTTTTTAAAAAAAACTCAAACTTTGAATCCTGTGTCTTCACCCTTGTGAAATTATTTACTGATGTTACGCACTATGTTTCCAAGATGTTTAAGAAATCCGATTTTTGAAAAAAATCGGATTTCTAAACGGCGAAACGATGTTTAAGAAATCTTTGAAAAAAAATCGGATTTCTAAGCTCGAATAAACACACGATGTTTAAACAATTTTTTTCAAAAATCGAATTGAGGCTAAAGTTTTCTTGAAGAAAAAACTTTAGCTTTGATTTCTAAATCTAAACTCGAAAAAGCGAGTTTTGCAAGATGCTCACATTTTTCAATCAATTACGATCTAATTGCCACTTTTAGGTTTAAACCTTTCTGCGATATAACCGATTCTATCGACAATATCAGAAACATTATTGATGTAATAATTTTTTTCGTCAATATGCAAAATCGCGTTGTTTTCTAGCAAAAAAAATTCCCAAACTTCACCATCTGTTATAATTCCATATACCTTGTTTTGCTTAAACTTTTTTGAAGTCGCAACCATTTCTGCCAAACATTGCCCTAACCCTTCAGATAAATTACTTTTCTTCACTTCAACAACTGAGATAATAGGTGATATAAAATCAATATCATCAAGACTTAAAGCACAATCATATTTTCCGTTTAATGAGTGCGGCAAGTCTGGTGTTTCTTCTTGGGTAATATCTACTTGCGGCTCAAAAAATATGCCTAAATCGTAAACATCACTTGCTTTCCACAAAATATGCGACACTAACAGACTTCCCCTTGTTGCTTCATTATCTGATTTTGACAAGTTAATACGAAAATTCATCTTTTCGACAGTTGTTTGTAATGTCTGATAATCCCTATCGCTCCGTTTAAAACCGTCAAATAAGTTTTTGTTTTTCAGTACTTTGACATTGAAAATCACTTTCAATTCAGCCATTGAATATTTTCTATATTCACTAAATGCCATTATGTTAGCTCCAAAATATATAGTTTAATGGTTTCGAGATTTCAGTTTTTTGAAGAAAAACTGAAATCTCGAATGGTGAATTTTATCATTAGGCTTGTTCTTTAATAAGCGTAAAATCCTGAAGACAAGAATATAAATTCTGATATAAATCAATGTATTAGCGTATTAAGGAACCAGTCTATTAAAATCATTCGCCATTCATAATTCACCATTAAACACATTAACCATTAAAACTCAGTTTCTTCTCAAGTTAAAAATATCAATACCACATTCATCAATCATTTCTAACGCACATCCTCCTCCGTGAACCACAGATTTTAACGGATTCTCTGCAATAGTGACAGGCAATCCCATTTCTTCCATGAGCAAACAGTCGAGATTCTTTAGTAAAGCACTACCACCTGTTAATATAATACCTTTTTCTGCAATGTCAGCACTTAACTCGGGTTGTATTTTTTCCAACACTTTTTTTATCTCATTCACAATACTCATCAATAGCTCTTTTAACGCTTTTAATATATCATTGCTATTGAGTGTTAAGCTATAAATAATCCCATTCGCCAGATTACGCCCCCATACTTTAATTTCACGCCATTCTTTGGTTGGAAAAGCCAAGCCGATTTCTTGTTTAACCCTTTCAGCCGTTGCTTCACCAATCAATGTTTTATAATGATGACGTACATAATTCATAATTGCCTGATCAAAGCGATGCCCACCTATGTAAATCGAACTGGATGAAACAACGCCATTGAGAGACAAAATGCCGATTTCTGTTGTTCCGCCACCAATATCAAGAACCATTGATCCTGTCGCCTCGCAAACAGGCATGCCCGCACCCATCGCCGCAACTATCGTTTCATCTATCAAAAAAACTTCTCTTGCGCCAGCATTGAGTGCCAATTCTCGAATGGCGTTGCGTTCAAACTGAGTGGCGTTGTATGGAATACATATCAGCACCCGTGGGGAAGAGTGTAGAAACTTTTTTTGAAAAACTTTATCAAAAAAATATCGCAACATCTTTTCAGTGAGATTAAAATCAGCAATAACTCCGTCTTTTATAGGGTGTATTACGCTAAGATGTTTAGGGGTGCGCCCTAATATTTGTTTTGCTTCTATACCAATTGCGCGGATGGTTTTTGTCTGATCACCATTATCTTGAACGGCGACAACAGAGGGTTCATCAATGACAATGCCCTGCTCTTTGACATAAATCAACGTGTTAGCACTGCCAAGATCAATGAAAATATCTTTTGAAAAAAGTTTGTGTATATGTTTTAACATATTTGTCCATCCTAAAAAGCAAATTTAAAATTGATGATGCGAGTTAAGAGTTAAAATAGGAGTGGGGGACAAAGCTAAAGCGTTGTACTCCAAAGGACAAAGCTAAAGCGTTGTACTCCAAAGAACAAAGCTGAAGCGTTGGATACCAAAGAACAAAGCTGAAGCGTTGTACTCCAAAGAACAAAGCTAAAGCGTTTTCGAGGTTTTAATTTTTTGAAAAAAACTCAAGCCTTGAATGCTTCAGCTTTGGCAGTTTTTTTGGAATCCAACAGCTTTGGAGATGAAAAATAAGAAAATCAAGTTTTATGAAAAAATCGTAACTATTCAGTCTTAAAATGCGAATAAATGGAGTTTGAGGTTTTAGTTTTTTTTGAAACGAAAGCCTCGAAAACGCTTCATGTGCGTCTTGGAGTACAACGCTTTAGCTTTGTGCGTCTTGGAGTTCGAGGTTTTAGTTTTTTTGAAAAAAAAACTAAAACCTCGAAAACGCTTTAAGACTGAGTAGTTACAAAAATTTTAGGTATTTTTTAATGGCATAAGGTGTGCAATTAAAAAATATGGCTTAAAAAAGAGTATTGAACTTTTAATCAATACTTGATAGTGACAGTAATGCAAAAAACAGTCCAAAATATGAAATTCAACGTTCAAATTTTAGTAACTGCTCAGCGCCTTGAAATCAATTTCAAGGCGAAAAGCCAAAGCAGACTCAGCTAAACTCTCTCTCTAATTAGTCTGCTTTAGCAGACTTTAGCTTTCAGCCTTGCAATTTATTTCAAGGCTTATTCGTTACCAAATTTATTGAGGTTTTTTCGGTTTCTAAAAATGACATAGGGTGTCAAAAATATGACATGGAAATGGCAAAGAGGGTTGCACCAATTTTTTATTTCTAAAACACCCAAGGTAAGACAATGATGAACATTCCCAATTACAAAAATATTAAACTCATTTACGAAAGTACCAACTCTTTCGTTTTTCGTGCGATAAATCAGGATAATCAACAAGTTATCCTCAAAATGCTCAAAGAAAATTACCCATCGCCTGATGAATTGACGCGCTATCAGCAAGAATATGACTTCATGCGTCGCCTAGCCGATTTGGATGGCGTTATCAAAGTCTATTGTTTTGAAAAATATCAAAATACGCAAGTGATATGTTTAGAGGATTTTGGCGGTGAGTCTTTAAAGTATTTTTCTCGTTCCCACGCGCCAGCGTCGCGTGAAGGATAAAGACTGGACGTTGGCGCGTCCCGAATAGGTTCCCACGCCGGCGCGTGGGAACCAGAAAAAAATACCGTAAAATAATTCATCTGTTATATCGGGTATTGATCTGGAAAAGGCGATTATTTTTGAGTCTCATCCTATTAAACGGGCGTAAGATGGATAGCGTCGGATCATCCATTAAGGAAAATTAAATCATTTTCGAAATTAAACCTGTCAGGTTTGGCTTTAAAAGTTAAGGCGAACAGGTTCGCCCTTCCCTACAACCTACTCTATGCACACATCATCCGCCTTAGAATTTATTCTAAGGCGGGATCGGGGCACTTAAAAGAGGTGTGCATAGAGTAGCCCTACAACCCCTGAATATGTTAAAATTGGTAAATACTGTCTCTCTGCCCTTAACTTAATGGCATTGACTCCTACACTTACCATATAATAAGGTAACAATTATCATGGAACCTATCATCAAAAAAATTAAAACCTTTTGTTTTGAAAAAAAGGAAGAATCAGAAGAATCGAAAGAAAATGAAATAAGTCGATGGCAAAAAGTGCAGAGTATTTCGATTTCTTTCTTCAAATACACATTGTCTTTTCTTTTTGCCGTTCTCATTGGACATACGATTTATGAACTATTTCGATACGACATCGTCATTAAACCGTTTGAAACGCCATTCAATCTGGGAAGACAAGAAGGTTACACCGGGGCAGTGATTGCCTATCGACTCCAATACAACATGGACGAAATACGCAAAGAGTTAAAAACAAACTCCATACGCCGTGATAAGGGCGTGGCTGCCATTCAATTTACTGAATTGGAAAAGCGACAAGAAGTTGACATATCAACAATGGGGCTTTCTTTAAACGCTGTTGTTGCACAATTCAGGCGGATGTTGGGAATGAGACAACGTTTAGTTAGCGGCGATATTGTTATCAGACATGGCGTGTTATACCTCACACTTCGCATTACTGGACAACCTTCCGTCACATTTTCTGGCATGGATGAAAAAAATCCAGAATCTGTGATTAGAGAGGCGGCTAAACATGTTATCGAAAGTTTTGAACCGCTCAGTGTTGGCTTAAATTATTGTCTTAATGACAAAAATAAAGCTTTGAAAGAACTCATTGATTTTTCTCAACAACTTCCCTCTTCTAAGAAGAAGAAAGGAGAAGTGGTTATGCTTGAAGGTTGCCTTTTAAAGAATCAGGGAAAATATCAGCAAGCCCTCGCTAAATTAGCGCAAGCTGAAAAAATTGATCGCAAAAACCCTGTTATTTATCTGATCAGAGGTAATACGCTGCAATCAAACACGAAGTATGAGCAAGCCATTGATGCTTATAAAACCGCAACAAAATACGCGCCAGAAAATGGAGCGATTTATATTCAATGGGCGCGTACCCTGATAAAAAGTGCAAAACGGGAAAAGGACGATGTGTTAAAAAAAGATTTACTGGAAAAAGCGTTTGCTAAATATCAGCTTGCTTTAGAAAAAGAACCCCAAAATAATAAGCTTTATACTGATTGGGGCTATAACTTGGCATACGCCCATCAACATTTTGAAACGGCTTGTGAAACGGCTGATAAAAAATTTGAACAAGCCATTACAATAAACCCCAATTACGCCATGACTTATGCCATGTGGGGAGATGTGCTACTCAAATTTTGTGAACAGCCTGAAAAAGCCAGTGATCAGTTTGAAAAAGCAGTCGCCCTAAACCCTGGTGTTGATGCGTGGATTTATGGCAATTGGGGAGTGGCGCTTGTTAGGCAGGAGAAATATCAGGAAGCGATTGTTCAATTTCAAAAAGCAACCGCATTAAAACCACTTGATTGGGTTCACAAAGAATGGGGAAATACGTTGTTTCTCATGCAAGAATATGATAAAGCGATCACTCAATTTGAAATCGCCATGAAATTAACGTCAAATGATTGGTATCCTTACTACGTTTTAGGTAAAACCTTCACAGAGCAAGAACGATATGAAGAAGCCATTACGCAATATCAAAAGGCTTTGGAAATCAACCCCACATTTGCCGGGATATATAACAGATGGGGATACGCGCTGCTACGGCTTAACAAACCTGAAGAAGCCTTAACGCAATGTGAAACCGTTTTGAATTTACCAGAAGCGGATAATAAAGGCAAAGCGAATGCGAATGCCTTATGTGGATTAGCGTTAATCGCATTGAAACAGCATAAAAAAGCGATTAAAAGATGTCAAACCGCTTTCGCACTGAATAAAACCGGTGAATGGACTCCTCTTTGTTTGGAAAAAGCACTGGCTAAATTCAACGAACCCGAGGATTTTGCGGAATATGAATCCTTCGTAGAAAGCCTGACAGATGAACAGTTAAAAGGGCGTTATTACTATGCATACGGTACCGCTTTGGTTAGATTGAAACAAGATAAGAAAGCCATTTTGCAATACAAAAAAGCGGGAAAACTCAACCTAGACGATGCCCCATTTTACGGTGAATTGGGAAATGCCTTATTAAGGGTGGGCAATCCTAAAGAGGCGATAACACAATACAAAAAGGCCGCTGAACAAAATCCCAATATCAATTGGATTTATGGCGGTTGGGGAATAGCACTCGCTAAATTGAAACGGTACGACGAAGCGATTATGAAGTTCAAAAAGGCTCTGGTTTTAAAACAGGGAACCTCTTGGATTTACTCCCAATTGGGTGAAGCGTTAGTTAAACTTCATCAATATGAAGAAGCGATTACTCAATATCAAACTGCCTTGAAATTGAATCCCGATGCCACGCTCTATTATGAATTTGGTAAACTAAGAGCCAAGCTGAAACAGTATAAACAAGCCATTAACCAATACGAAAATGCGGTAGCACTTTCGCCAAATAATCGGCGGTATTATTATGTCTGGGGAAAAGCATTAGCAATGCTTGGAGAATATAAGCAAGCCATTTCTCGCTATCAAAGCGGATTAGAGATTGAACCCGATCATATTTGGAGTCGAGTCATGTTAGGGTATGCCCTGATACGTTTTAAAAAACCGGATAAAGCGTCAACAGAAGCTCAAATCGTATTGAAATCCACAAAGGCAAGTAAAAGTGCTAAAGCGGCGGCTCATGCCTTATGCGGTTTGGCAGAAAACTTGCGAAAACGCCCTAAAGCGGCGATTGAGAAATGTCAAACTGCCCTGAAAATTTACAAGAATGAAGATTGGGCTTATTTATGCTTAGGAGAAGCCAAAACTCAACTTAATAAACCAAGTGAAGCCGTCAAACAATTTGAATCTGCGGTGAAAGTGAGAACTGAAAATCCCTTTTACTACTATAAATTAGGGGAAGCCCTGGTACAATTAGAACAAAAAGAAGAGGCTATCACGCAATATCAAAAGGCGATAGAATTTGATAAAGGCGGCAAAATAGCTAAACAGGCTCAAATTCACATTAAAGCATTGAAGGCGAAATCGCCTGAATAGCTGAAAAAAAAGGTTCAATTTATTCCCGTGCTGAGTATATGTCAAACCTGACAAGTTTTAAAAACCTGTCAGGTTTTTTTTGCGAAACGATAATAATTTGTTATACTAAACGCAAGTCCTCTTTGATTGATAAAACAGAAGAAAGATTGATTTCAAGTCAAACTGACAACGTCAATTTTTAAGAAATGATTTTAGACAATAGACTTGTTCCTCAATAAACGTAACTCATTGAAAATATTAAGAATAGGTAAAATAGAAAAACAAATAAAATCAATCAGTTGAGCTTATTAAGGAACAAGTCTAATAAGAACGAAAACCATAAAGTTTATGAATGGCTAACAAATTATATAATATGAAACTACAACAACTCGAATTAATCGATTTTCGTCCTTTTAAAAACTTAAATATCCAGTTTGGAGAACAATTAACGGTTTTAATCGGAATTAACGGGGCTGGTAAAACCAGCATTTTAGAGGCTTTAGCCATTATGTTATCGCGATTGTTTAGTCGAATTCGTTCGACAAAAGGTAACGGACAATTTTTCACCAATTCGGATATACGAAAAGGGGCTAGTAAAACTGCTAACTCAATTGAAATTGAATTTAATCAAAAGTCGCATTCATGGAAAGTGGTGAAAACTAAACGCGGCAGGAAAAAGCAGACTATTACAAATCTGACTGCTATCAAAGATATTGTAGAACAAATACAGGACTCTTTTGAACAAAATGACAAAAATAATGTTCCCTTAGCGGTTTTTTATGGTGTCAATCGTGCCGTCTTAGATGTTCCTTTGCGGATACGAACTAAACAGCACTTTGACCAACTTTCTGCTTATGATCAGGCCTTAACTGGTGGGCGCAATGATTTTCGTCGTTTTTTTGAATGGTATCGTGGGCGTGAAGATTTTGAAAATGAACAAAAACTTTATCCCTTTGATCCAAGTGTTGGCGACAATTTGCAATATCAAGAACCACAGCTTCAAGCTGTTAGAAAAGCGATTCTCGCTTTAACAGGTTTCTCGAATCTTAGAGTAAGACGTTCCCCATTGCGAATGGAAGTTAAAAAAGCGAAACAACATTTTGATGTCAACCAGTTATCGGATGGGGAAAAATGTTTATTGGCATTGACTGGAGATTTAGCACATCGATTAGCAATTGCTAACCCTGAACTAAGCGATCCGCTTGAGGGACAAGCAATTGTGTTGATTGATGAAATTGAGTTACATTTACACCCAGAATGGCAGCATAGAGTCATTCCGAAATTGCTTGAAACCTTTCCAAATTGTCAGTTTATCTTAACAACCCATTCACCACTGGTACTCTCGCATGTGCATTGCCAGAATATTTTGTGTTTGGTTCAAAATGAACAAGGCTTGGAGGCAGTGCAGCCAGATGGTACTTATGGACAAGATTCCAATTTTTTACTTAAAACTTTGATGGGTTCCAGCTATCGCCCCAAAGAGATTGATAACAAAATACATTCGCTGTTTCAACTTATTCGTCAAGACACAACAGAGGCACGGGCACTTTTAAATCAATTGCAATCGGAAATCCAAGGTGAATCGCCTGAACTGGTTCGTGCCGAGGTATTGCTTCATCGCAGAGAACTTATGAACCAATGAAATATATTGATAAAGGTACAGAGCCGAGTTTTTTCACGAAATGGAAAAACCAAGACAAAATGTACCAACGAGGACGTTCAAACTGGAAACGACTGGATTCTACAACTAAAAAACAACTACACAAAGTTTTAATCAAAGAACAAGGTGCTATATGCTGTTATTGCGGAACTAGGATTAGGGTAAATGAAAGTCATATAGAACATTTTCGCCCTCAAAAACAATATCCAAAGTTAAAGCTTGAATACAATAATTTACTTTGCTCTTGCCAATTTGAACTTCAAAAAACTGAACCCAGACATTGTGGCAATGCTAAAGGCAGTTGGTTTGATGAAAACCTGACAATTTCTCCACTTGATCTTAGCCGTGAATCTCGCTTTGAGTATTTAGAAAATGGCAGTGTACAAGGCTCTAATAATGATGAGGCAGCTAAACAAACCATTAAACACTTAGAATTAGACATTAATAAACTTCGTGAACTGAGACAAGCCGCTATTTTTGCAGCACTAGAAGATATTGATATTTTTGATGAAAAAATGATCCAAGAACAAATAGCGTTTTATTCTCAACGCAATTCTAGTGCTCAACTGATACCTTTTTGTTCCGCCATTATCGGCGTACTATCAAGTTTACTGAACTGATGAACAGAATAAGAGTATCCACTCAAGGAGGAACTGTATAATGATGAGAAACCAAGTTTCTTCAAGAAACTTGATTCCAGGCTAAAGTTTTTTTAAAGAAAAAACTTTAGCCTGGAATTCTAAATGCTTGCGAGGCTAAAGTTTTTCTTCCTTAATAGAAATCCGATTTTTTTTTTGAAAAAATCGGATTTCTTTATTCAAACCTTTTTTTTGCGATACGACAATAATTTGTTATACTAAACGCAAATCATCAACGACGCATTTAAATTATTATATAAGTATGGTGTTAAAAAAATGTTTAAAAGAATAATTATCAAATATGGATTCATCGTTTTTCTGTTGAGTTTATGGATTCCAGTTGAAGCACAGGATACAAATTCAGCCATTACCCGAGGATTGTTGGTTGCACGCACAGAAACAACTTTATCTAGTCAAATCAGTGCGCGTATTGAACAAATCAGTGTCAAAGAAGGTAATCGCTTTAAGCGAAATCAAAATTTGATTGAATTTGATTGCCGCTTATATCAAGCCCAATTGAACAGAGCAAAAGCGCAATTGCAAGCCGCCGAAAAAACCTTTGCCGCTAATTTGCAGTTACAAGGGTTTCAAGCCATTAGTCAACTGGAAGTGGCGGTTTCTCAAGCGGATGTGGCGAAAGCAGAAGCGGATGTTGAACTCAGTAAAGTACATGTAAGCCTCTGCAAAATAAAAGCACCCTTTAATGGGCGCGTGATAAAGCGACATGTCGCTCCTTATGCCAGTGTTTCACCTGGAGATAAATTATTAGATGTGCTGGATGACAGCCAATTAGAAATACGTCTTCATATTCCATCAATATGGTTATCATCTGTTAAGATAGGCACACAGTTCAAAGTAGAAATTGATGAAACGAAGCACACTTATCGCGCAAAAGTGATTCGTATGGGAGCTAAAGTTGATCCCGTCAGTCAAACGCTTCTCATTACAGCCTCAATCATAGATAAAGATAAGCATTTGTTAGCAGGAATGAGTGGTGTGGCTCGTTTTGAACTCTCTTCTCGACAAGAGAAATAGTCCATAAAAAAGCCCCATTTAAATTGGGGTTTTTTTAGCACTCATGCTTTTTAATTTTATGATTGATGAGCCTCTTGCAAAACTCGCTTTTTCGAGTTTAGATTGAGAAATCCGATTTTTTTCAAAAATCGGATTTCTTAAAACTCGTGCGTTTCGAGCTTAGAAATCCGATTTTTTTCAAAAATCGGATTTCTTAAACATCGTGTTTATGAGAAATCCCGTTTTTTAAAAAAACGGGGTTTCTAATTTCCGTGCTGAGTATATGGCAAATTCTGGAACTCTTTTCTTATGAACGCACCTCAAGAAGCACCTAATCCACAACTCGTTGCCCTAAGCACCTTATTACAACTCGAAAAAGAAGCACGTCATGCCGATTCTTACACCGAACTTTGTTTTATCACGGTTAATGAAACTCACCGCCTGTTTCCTTACGATCAAGCCGTATTATGTGCAATTGCACCCTCTGGGCGTATCAAGATTACCTCTGTTTCTGGCGTATCGACTGTCGATAAACACGCGCCATTCATTCGTTCGCTCCGTCAACTGATTAAACACCATCTCAAAGATGTTGAAAAAGCCAGGCAAATTTTACCGATCCAAGTTGAAGATTTACCCTCGTCGATAAAATCAGAGTGGCCAGGGCAAGTTTTATGGTGCCCTTTTATTCATGTTCAAGGCGGTTACATCGAAGCGGGGTTATTACTATTCCGCAAAAAACCTTGGCGTGACGCTGAAATAACACTTCTGGGATATTTGATAGATGCTTATGCCCATGCTTGGAGTGCCATACAAGGTAGTGGTATTCGCAAACCGATAAAACCACTACGCCGCTGGCTCATTCGATTATTACTGCTTGCCGTTTTGGCAGCGAGTACACAATTCTCCATTCGTGAATCGGTACTTGCGCCGGCAGAAGTGATCGCAAAATCACCACTCATCGTCACAGCCCCGATGGAAGGTACAATTAAGCAAATTTATGTTGCACCAAATGAAACCGTTGAAGTGGGACAAAAACTGTTTAGTTTGGATGATATGGTACAAAAAAATCGTTATACTATCGCCCAAAAAACGTTGGCTGTGGCGAATGCCGATTTATTACGCGCAGAGCAAAAAGCCTTTCTTGATCCGAGTACTCGGGGAGAAATTGCTTTATTAAAAGCTAAAGTGAAAGAGCGTGAAGCAGAACTGGAATATGTTGCGACATTATTGAAACGTCTGGTAGTGCGTAGTGAAAAAGCAGGAATTGCTGTATTCACTGATGTGAACGATTGGCTAGGGAAACCCGTTCGCGTTGGTGAAAAAATCATGTTTTTAGCTGAACCCAAATTGACAGAACTTCAATTATGGGTACCCGTAGCAGATGCGATCAATCTCGCCTCAAATGCCCCCGTACAATTATTTCTCAATACTGATCCAACCCATCCCTTATCAGCGCATCTTTACCAAGCCAGTTATGAAGCGGAATTAACGCCAGATGGTTGGCTTGCTTTTAGGGCGAAAGCGCAATTCACACGTCAGAATTCGCTACCCAGAATTGGACTTAAAGGGACAGGTAAAATTTATGGGGCGAAAGTGAATTTGTATTATTATTTATTACGTCGCCCTTTGGCGGCTTTACGACAAGCATTAGGGCTTTAATTAATGATTGATGTTACGCAGGGTGCTTCTAAAATCTCAATTCCACCTAAATTCCACCGATTTCATCGGTGGCTATTCATGTTTAA
>JAOZSV010000435.1 GCA_029939505.1 Thiotrichaceae bacterium
CTTGGGGTTCGTTCCTTTTTTGAACCATTAAAAAAAATGGTTTTCCATAAGTTGCATGTAAATGCTCTGTGGGAAACCTAACAATTTCAAAAGACGCTGTTGTAGTTGAGTAAGAGGGGTTAAATGAGATAATAATGTGTCATGCTGTGGAATAATAACCAGATTGATGTTCTTGAAAGCGGCTAGTATAGTTTCCGCAGTAGGTCGTTTTGTTTCACGTTTATGATTACCAGTATAGATACCAGCTAATGAAGCCCCAGATAAATGGCGACGTACCACAAATTCCAAGAGACTCAACACACGTAAACCAATGGACAACAAACGAATAAGTCCGGTCGCGTGATCATCTCGTTGTAAATACATTGGAGTTAAGGATAAAGGTTGCCCCTTTAATCGGCCAAAGGCGCGTTCTGCAATGTACTGTTCACGGTAGGCTAAAACCGCATCAGTGAGGTCAAGTGATTCTATTTTTGCATTAGTGGCATAAACTCTCCAGCCAAGACGATTAATAATATTTTTGAGTACGGTTTCATTAATTTGTGTTTCACAATCAAAAATGCTCTCTTTTTCTGTTCGAGCCGGTATGTTACCATAAGAACGTATATGATGTTTAATAATTGTTTCAGAGACTTTAATACTTATTAAACCTTCGACAGAAAAACGTTTTAAAATGTCATCCGTGGCGGATTCGAGTTCTACTAAGCTTGTCATCCGTTTTTTGCCTTGGCGTCGAACGCTTAACTCTGCAATCGCCGCTTCTGCCTTAGTCAAACGCTTGCGTAAAGCCGCCTCTTGTGCCTGAGCCTGTTTAAATGATCGTACTATTAGTCTTCGTTCAGACCAAGTCACTATTTCTCCATCAAGTTCAACAGTACGGGTTTCAATTACTTCATATCCTTCGGCCATTTTTTGCCTTGAGCCGTTAGCTAAATCATGATAAATGTCGGTTAGAGTTTGATTCTCTTCTAAAACCGGTTCCAAATAAGTGTCTAATACTTCAGTAGAAACAATAGTTCCTGGCAAAGGCATCAGATAGTAGTCGTTGTTATTAGCAATTGAGGTGCGGGTCGCTTCCGCCGCCATCTTGCTATCACCTACATACAAAATCCCCGACCGATTGAGAGTCGTGCGGACTTGCTCAATAGTGGGTTCATATAAAGGGTCATCTGCCCGACTACCATCGACCACTTCTGTCGCCAGTGGTAAGCCTAAAGGATCCAAAGTGGCAAGCATGATTTTTACTTGGGCCAGATCGGGACGATGATCTTTACTATGGCCCTGTTGAAACAAACCATCAAGTCTTGGCACTTAGTAAGTACTTGCGGTGGTTGTGTCTAACCGAACATGTTTGGTGGATAAATCATATACACGTATCATAAGTTTGCCTTGATTCTGTTCATAAGTTTGCCAAGGTTCTTCTTCATTAAGATGGCGCAAAATAGCAGATAAACGATCATCAGTAAAATTTAACTCACGAATAGGTAAACCAATACATGTTTTTAATGTTTCTAAATGTTGAGCCACCCAATCTTGAACATGGTTTAAACGGTGATCGGCCTGAGAAAGAATATAAACGAGCCAAATCGTTGCCGTCCAACCGAGGCTTAACCCTTTCGAGGCTAAAGTTTTTCTTCAAAAAACTTTAGCCTCGAAACCAATTAGCATGGGTAGGGAAATGAGTATCTAATAGCTGTGGAACACCCATCTGCTCTAACTGCTGTAATAGCAAAGGAATATCATCTACACGTTCTGTAATTATGGTAGAGGAAGGATTGTTGCTCATTAGTTGACACCTGTTTGTTTTGTTCTGATTTTTTTTATTTTAACACGAAATCAAGGTAGAAAAACGATATACTGTTCAATTTTTTTTTCTGCTTTTAAAAGGAACGAACCCCAAGT
>JAOZSV010000082.1 GCA_029939505.1 Thiotrichaceae bacterium
TAGTTTTTTTGAAAAAAAAACTAAAACCTCGAATGGACTCCAAATCTCCAAATCTGAAGGATTCGAGGTTTTAGTTTTTTTGAAAAAAAAACTAAAACCTCGAATGGACTCCAAGGCTTAACTTAATGACATTGCGCTGGTGCGTGGGAACCAGAAAAACCTATCAATTAGCTAATCCTAAATAAAGTCCACATTCAATTTGAAAATCAGTCGCTTTAACAATGGGGCGGATGGTTTTGCTCGTTTTGACTAATTCGACAATCCCATAACGTTCCATGGTTTTTAAACTTTGAAAAAGCGGGTTAGATTTTTTACCCGTTGTTTCGGCTAACTCGTCAATGGAATTGGGCTGCGTTTTGTCGATGATCTCAAGCAAGGCTTGATTTTCATCACTTAATACTTGTGCTAAGGTTTTCATTGAGGCAAACCAAATTTTTGGCTCATTGTGTTTGGGTTTATATTCCCCTTTAGCAATCGCCATTGTGTACGCTTGAAATTTCGGTTTCGGCATGATTCCAATTTTAAGGATTTTACGATTCATCTTTATTCACCTTGTCAACTTCTTTCCAAAAATCTTCTAATAATTGTTCAGCACTGCTAAATTCATAAGGAACGACTTTAAATCCAGATGATTCATGTTTATGAACCCAAGTTTTCTTGTGAGCGAAATATTTTTTTCTTTTGGCTTTAAAGGCATGAGCATTATCAAATCCCATGATTCGTTTATTATATTGATTATGTAATGTTAGGCTATAACGAATGCCGTGAGGTATTTGTGGTGTGACTTCTTCAACTTCATAAGCTTCAAATTTAACCCAATAATTCTCATCTAACCAATATTCTATCCCACTCAATTCTAATAAGGTATTGAGTCCAGTGTCTTTTGTCATCTTAGAATTTTTCAATTAAATTGTAAACAAGTTATATTTCATAATACGGTATTAAACAGATTAAGGGAAGAACAGGATAATAATTTTTTCTTCAATCCTGTCGGCTTCCTTTAATTGTTCAAAACGAGTTAGCTCAACCAAACCACGCAACCAAACCCAATAAAATTAATAACGCGATTTTTATTGAGAATACTGTTTTCAATGGCAACCGCAAGGGAAAAATCCAGATCATTAAACCCACTAACCACCAGCCACTTAACCAATCTAGCCAATAGAAACCACCAAATAGCGCAATAAGAGTCGCTAGGATAATAGGCGCGTAAGAAGCCATTTTTGCTTGTAAATGTACTTTCTCCGCGTTTTCTGCTTTCTCTTTGTGACTGTCTAATTGAGTAGTTTGATACAGTTCTTGACGCAAAGTCATGTAATTTTCATACAGGGCAACCACTTCTTGTTTGTTTTGCCGAATAGCGGTGATTTTGTAAAACGGTATTTTTTTAGCTTGGACAATACTACCCAATTTGTAGTAAGAAATGGCTAAATGATTTTTCAGTTCAACATTTTTCGGATTCGATTTATAGAGTTCTTTCATTAACTTATTGTATAATTCAAAGAACTCCAGTGCTTTATCGACTTCGCCCAAAGCCTGATGAATTTCGCCTAATTTAGAATAAGAGATAGCCAGCCCGTTTTTCAAACTCTCATTTTTCGGATTCGATTCATAGAGTTCTTTAAATAAATCGACTTCTAATTCAAAGAACTCAAGTGCTTTATCGACTTCGCCCAAAGCCTGATGAATATCGCCTAATTTTTCATAAGAGATAGCCAGCCCGTTTTTCAAATTTTCACTTTTCGGATTCGATTCATAGAGTTCTTTACTTAATTGCATTCGTAATTCAAAGAACTCAAGTGCTTTATCGACTTCGCCCAAAGCCTGATGAATTGAGCCTAATTTTTCATAAGAGATAGCCAGCCCGTTTTTCAAACCCTCATTTTTCGGATTCGATTCATAGAGTTCTTTCATTAACTCAGTGAATAATTCAAAGAACTCAAGTGCTTTATCGACTTCGCCCAAAGCCTGATGAATCATGCCAAGACGGTTATAAGAAGTTGCCAGCCTTTCCGTATCTTCACATTGCTCAAAATGCCTATTAGCCTGTGTAATACTTGCCAACGCATTATCCAACTGCCCGACATTCGTATAAAAATCAGCTAAATATAAATTCAACAACCCAATCGCGCTATCAGAAGCCGATATTTTCTGAACCACCGCACTGGCATAATCCCTAAAATTCCATGCAATATCAAGATGTTGCTGCATTATCATTTTAAGCGTCGCAATCCACTCCGCAACATTCGCATTATCCACCCCCAACTTTGCAAACACCACATCCTGCACTAAAGCGTGCATCTTATAACTGTCTTCCTTCGCACTTAACCAACCCGATTGAAACAAACTCTCTAAATCATCCTCAAACTGATTTTCATCTTCAACCGCAAACAAGGTTTTTAAATGCGCTAAAGGTATCTCTTCCGCCGGCAAGACAGAAAAATACCGTAAAATCGTTTGCTTCTCCGCATCTAACTCTGCTGGTTCAAACATCGCCAAAATATACTGATATAATTTAGCTTGCTTCTCTAAGACTGGCTCATCTTGTTGCAATCGCTGATGAATATTCGCCAATAAATCATCTCGCCCTATGAAATAATCGGGTTTAGGGATGGTGGGGAAAACAAAATCAGTTGGTTCAGATTCATGCTCAGTCAGAATGATTTCCAACTGCTGCCCAAATTGTAAATGCAAATCCTCAGTATTTTTATAAACCGTGGGAAAATGCCCTAACTTGCTCAGTTCCTTCCAAAACGCCCTAACACTTTCTTGCTTATTCGCCGTTTTCTTAAAATAAGTGAAAATTTGGGGTTGATTGCTTTTCTTGAATTGATCCAAAGCGATGTGAAACTCTTCGATTGTAAAATCACCTGCTTTCGTACAAAATAACGCGACAAAAATATCGCAGGCTCGAATCGCCTCGTTATATTTATCTTGCAATCGCGTTGGCGACATCGCATTACTGATACTGTTTTCCCAAACGATAACCTCAATAAACAGATTCTCCTTGTGCAGAGATTTATTTCGCTGGTAAATAAAATGCTCAAACTGGCGGCGTTCTGATTCTAACTCCCCAGAAGACGCGAGAAAGATTTTTATTTTTGACATAAATGCCCTTTTGTTAAACCTTCTGTTTTAATGTTTTTTGGAAGAACCTCTCTAAAGAGGTTTGGCTGCCTCAAAAAACCTCTGAGGTTTCCAAAACCTCAGAGGTTTGGCTGCCTCGAAAAACCTCTGAGGTTTCCAAAACCTCTGAGGTTTGGCTGCCTCGAAAAACCTCTGAGGTTTCCAAAACCTCAGAGGTTTGGCTGCCTCGAAAAACCTCTGAGGTTTGGCTCCTTAATGGTATTATCCACTCTAATTATGGTTAACAATGTGATCGGGCAACATCTTTAACAACGAGCCACGAGTTTCTGTATTCCTGATACTTGGACATTCCAGCAATAAATTTATGAGAGTTTTTTTGTCCATTTGTTGTAACAACTACAAGGATTTTATATAAGCAAGGATAAAGCGAATTTGAACGAGACTATACTTAGCGCGGGAACAAACTGAACTTTTCTAATGAGGAAGCCGTTGCACGAAAAAGACATTGCCCACCCTACTTAAAACTACTTAAAACTGCCCACCCTACAGAAAATGTTAAAAGATTTATGCGTACCTACTTATGTTATTATTTTCAATAGAGCAAAATAGGTATCCTATCAAAATTTGGTGGTATCTCTTAATGTAGGGTGGTTTCGAGGTTAAAGTTTTTTTAAAGAAAAAACTTTAACCTCGAAAGGAACGAAGTGGAAACCCACCTTTCCGTTGAAAAATAGTGGGTGGAGCGTTCGCTCTACCCACCCTACATAACGATCACCAAATTTTAATAACCAAAATGAGCCGATCATGAAAACAACAGAGAGTACGTTTAAAAGTTTTGATAACCGTGAACTGTTTTACAGAACATGGGAACATGAAGTAGAGTCAAATGGTCATATTTTACTTCTGCTTCATCGCGGGCATGAACACTCTGAGCGTTTAGCGAGTATAGCCGCAAAAAAAGAGTTTGCAGGGATGAGCATTGGTAACAGATATGGTTTTGACTCAGGGGTAACGCTTGATCATGTCTATGCAAACAAGCCAAAGGGTAAAACTTTTATCGGGAAATTGATAGATAAAAACTACATCAACTCTATTGGTTGGAGAGGCATCCGTCAACGAAAAGTACATCTGGTTCAGAGTATCCAAACCAAGATAGAGCGACTTCAAAAAGAAGGTAAAGCCGTTCACATTCTTGACATTGCAGGCGGACCGGCAAGGTATCTAGTTGAGATAGCCAAAGCCAATCCAAAAGTAAAAGTACATATACGAGACTATCAAGAGCAAAATGTACAAGAGGGAGAAGCATTGGCAAAAGAGATGAATGTAGAGAACATTAGCTATGAACAATGTGATGCTTTTGATTTAGCTTCTTATGAAGAGGTAGAGTTTGAGCCAAATATTGTTATCGTCTCTGGGATATTTGAACTCTTTTCTGATAATGAATTGATAGCAAATGCCATGAAAGGTCTCTCTAATCTGATAGAAAAAGAGGGTTATTTGCTCTACACCGGTCAGCCATGGCATCCACAGCTAGAACTCATCGCCAATGTATTGGGCAACCATCAACAAGAAAAGTGGATAATGCGTCGTAGAAGTTGGATACCCTATTTGGTAAACATGGGTTTGAAAAAGAAGCGATGAAAATAGATAATTGGGGTATATTTACCGTATCGTCTGCTCAATTTAGAGGATAAATGAATATTAATTTGGAGTCCAACGCTTCAGCTTTGGAACCGTCGTATTAAATTGCCAAAGCTGCTATTATATTTATGGTTCTCGCATTTAAATTTAGCACAGTATGGTTTCTATAGATATTCAAATAAATAAATTCACACGATAACCTGTCAGGTCTTGAATACCTGACAGGTTTTTTGAAGTTATTTACCTGAAAGTCTATATTTATATGGCTATTTGCTTCCTTGTTGACAGTAAGTGTCGCCTATGCCTTTGGTTGGGAATGGTTACTTGTCTCTAAAGACTCAAAAGCAAATCTATTTCAAAAACTGTTTCTGTTGCCTTATTTTCTAGGAAACTATTTATCATTACAATACTACAGCAAAAAACTAAAACCATTTTCAAAAATAGAAGAAGGCTTGTATATTGGACGTTACTTAAAAGAGAATGAATATCAAGCACTTAAAGAGCAGAACATTAACCATTCACTAAACCTAGCACTAGAGCAACAGTTCCAAAAACCGGTACTCAAAGAAAAACGCTTGGCACTCATGGATCAAACTATTCAAAATCCAAAGACGTTACATGAAGCCGTGTTATATATAGAAGAGCATGATGGTATTTATGTTCGTTGTGCTTTGGGACTCTCTCGTAGTATTTTAGTTATCTCTGCTTGGTTGATTTATCATGGAAAAAGTTTGGATGAAGTTTATGAAATCTTAGAGAAAGTTCGTCCAAAGTATGTTAAATCCGAATATATGAAGATAAATTTGGAGATTTATAGTAGAATGGTTTCGAGGTTTTCGTTTTTCTTCAAAAAACGAAAACCTCGAAATGAAAAGTCAATAAATGTAAGTCATTGTTTTTTAATATAATATTTTTTGTAACTACTCAGCCTTGAAATAAATTTCAAGGTTGAAAGCTAAAGTCTGCTAAAGCAGACTATCCGAATTAGCAGGCTTTAGCCTGCTTTGGCTTTTAGCCTTGAAATTTATTTCAAGGCTAATAACGGCTGAGTAGTTACCAAGTTTTTAGTTTTTGGAGTCCAAACCTTTAGATTTGGACGTATTTTGGAGTACAACGCTTTCGCTTTGAAACCGTCGTATTAAATCGCCAAAGCTGAAGCGTTTTCGAGGTTTAAGTTTTTCTTCAAAAAACTTAAACCTCGAACTCCATTTTTATTTGAGAAAACTTGATGATCGAGTTTCTCACTCATTTTTTTTTATAGGACTCAATTATGACATTTCGTTTTACAAATCGGCTAATTATACCATTTTTACTCCTCTTGATGGTACAAACGCTATTTGCGGATGAATCGCAAAAGGGCTTATTATGGCAAATTAACAAACCAGGGTTAACCCCAAGTTATGTTTTTGGCACCATACATTCAGAAGACGCTCGCGTCACCCAATTGCCAACTATTGTGCGTTCTCGCTTTGAACAAGCAAGCAGTGCATCGTTTGAAATCATGATGGATATACCAACAATGTTAAAAGCAGCTAGTGCGATGTTTTTTGTCGGCGAAGAATCTTTAGACAAAGTCATAGACAAAGCACTTTACACTCAAATTGTCGATGCCTTACGCCAATATCAGATGCCAGCAATCATGGTAAAAAAGCTCAAACCATGGGCAGTTCTTGTCACACTCAGTACGCCCCCTAATGAAACAGGGGATTTTTTAGACTTGATGTTGTACAAAAAAGCCCAACAACTTCAGATACCAACTTATGGTTTGGAAAAAGTAGAGGAACAATTAGCGGTTTTTAATGACTTCTCATTAGAGGATCAAGTCAGCTTGCTCAAAGACACGTTGAAAAATCTCGAAAAAATGCCCGTCCTTTTTGAAAAAATGCACGAGTTATATCTTAAACGCGATTTAACAACATTACTCAAATTCAGCATTGAGGAAATGAAAAGTGATAGCGATAATCTGCTCTTAGTCGATGCCTTTTACAAAAAGGCGGTGGATGATCGTAATATAAGAATGGTTAAACGTATGGAGAAACGTTTACAGGAGGGTAATGCCTTTATTGCTATCGGTGCTTTGCACTTACCCGGCAAAAAAGGGATGCTCAAATTATTGCAGGATCGTGGTTATAACGTGTCGGCAATCTATTAAGGAACGTTTCGAGGTTTTCGTTCTTGCATCAAAAACCTGACAGGTTTTAGAAACCTGTCAGGTTTAGCTTTGGACTTTCCGTCCAACTTGAAAAACATTATACCACTGGTCTCTTAATCGTATTTTTCAGCTTTTTAAAGGCATTCATTTCTATCTGACGTATTCGCTCAGCTGATATTTTATAATGTGTCGCTAATTGTTGCAGCGTACTTTTTTCTTCAGTTAACCAACGCTTTCGCACAATATCCCGACTACGCGCATCTAACTTTCTAAGGGCACGTTGTAACTGTTTATTAGTCTGTGTATCCCAATCATTCTCTTCTACTAAAAGTGCTGGATCATAATGATTATCTTCCAAATAAGCCGCTGGCGCAAAAGTTTCGTCATCGTTTTCACCATCTGGCATATCAAAGGCAACATCTTGAGTACACAGACGTTTTTCCATTTCTAATACATCTCTCCTAGTCACCTCTAAATCCTGAGCGATTTTATCAATTTCTTTAGAAGTTAACCAACCTAAGTGTTTTTTCAAGCCGCGTAAATTGAAAAATAATTTACGGTGCGCTTTAGTAGTCACGATTTTGACAATACGCCAATTACGTAAGATATAATCATGAATTTCGGCGCGTATCCAATGCACAGCGAATGAGACTAAGCGCACACCAAGACTCGGATCAAATCGCTTGATTGCCTTCATTAAGCCAATATTGCCTTCTTGAATTAAATCGGCTTCATCCAAACCATAACCACGATAGCCTTGAGCAATGTATAAAACAAATCGCAAATGTGAGGCAACCAATTCTCTAGCGGATTTCAGATCACCTGTCTTGTAAAAACGTTTCGTCAATTCCCGCTCTTCTTTGATAGTCAGGACAGGAATTGCCTTAATCGCTTGTGTGTATTCATCAACATCTTGACCCAAGACTGCAAGCTGCGAACTAAATTTTAAAGCTAATGCGTTTGACATTTTTTTTACTCTTTTTTTTAGGAAAGTGCATGACATAAATTCCAGATGAATCAAACCTGACAGGTTTAATTGTCGATATTATTTCATGCACTTGCTCTCATTTAAGTTTTAGCACTCTCATTGATAGAGTGCTAATATAATATATATTATATAGATTCAAAATGAAAAATCAAGTTTTTTTTACAGTTTTTTTGCTTTTTAAATCGAATCGACTCAAAAAAGCAAAAAAAAACTGGCAGGTTTCAAAAACCTGCCAGTATAAAATACTGTTTAATTGCGTCATCGTCTGAACACTTTTCTCTCCTCGTTTTTTCCTTAACGCTGCAAAATCAGTTCAAGTACCATTTTACTCCCAAAATAAGCCAACATTAAGACAAAAAAACCACTGAGATTCCACCGTATTGCTTTTTTTCCACGCCAACCATAACGCCAATGCCCCCATAATAACACTCCAAAAACACACCATGCGACTATTGACAATATTGTTTTATGTACCAAATGTTGTGCGAAAATATCTTCTAAAAAGACAATACCGCTAACAAGGCTAAGACTGAGCAATATAAATCCCACTGCAATCATTTGAAAGAGTAGTTTTTCCATGACTTGTAATGGGGGTAATATTCGTATCACCCAACCAGGGCGTTTATGATGTAATTGGTAATCTTGATAAGCTAAAAATAAGGCTTGTAATGCTGAAATGCTTAATAAACTATAGGCGGTGATGGAAAAGAAAATATGAAGTGTTACACCATAAGGCTGATTAGATAAAATGCGTTCAGAGTGAAAATAACTTTCTAAACCTATAGTCAGTGCTGCAAGAGGAAATAGAACTATCGCGAGATTTTCTACGGGCTGACGTAGTATGCTCAATAATAATAATGTTGCAATCACCCAAGCCATCAATGAAGCCGCATTAAAAAAACCTAAATTTAAACCGGAAGGTATTACCATGTTTTGGTACAATACTAGCGCGTGTAGGCATATTGCCAATCCACCTAATAGTAATAAAATATGTTTAGAGGAAAAGGCATTGCTGCCTACCCGATACTTATATGAGCCAGCGGCAATAATGTACAACAAAATTGCAGATAAACTGATGAGAAATATATTCACGACGAGGTTTCCATAAAGTTGAACTCTAGAGGCTCTTGCAAAACTCTGAACACACAAGGTTTAAGAAATCCGATTTTTGAAAAAATCGGATTTCTAAATATCAACTCGAAGAGTTTTGCAAGAACCTCTCTATTCTATGATAAACATAAGTTTATAACAAACAATAACTTACATCAATTTATTTTTATTCATCATCCCCTCGTTCCCAAGCTAGAGCTTGGGAACGAGGGAAGCTCTAGCTTGGGAACGAGGGATAATTAAGTCTTCTTTTAGTCTCCTTTAGGAGACTTTAGCTTTCAGCCTTGAAATTGATTTCAAGGCTAACGTTCCTTTCAGTTTAATACTGACTACTTCGTCTTGGAAGGATTTTTAGCCTGCTCTAAGGCAATTTCTTTTAACGCTTCAAAAGAACTATGGCTTGAAGTCCCTTCGATAGCTTTCACGGCTAATACTTGAGCCTGTTGAAGTGCCGCTTCCAATTGTTTAGAAAGTTTATCAATTTGAACGGCTTGAGTGGCGACTTGCTCTTCAAGTGATAAAATTTTCAATTGATACACTTCTTCGTCACCGGAAAACTCTTTAGCAACCAAATCAACCTTAATCTTGGCTTGATGACGGGCAATACCAGTACCCTCCTCTTTGGCTTTTTTGATAGCAGTCTCCAATTCTTTGGGAAAACGTTCAACCTTGGTTTTATCCTCTTCAAATTGCTTTTCGCGTTTCACCAGTGTTTTCTCATGCTCATCCCAAACTTGACGGCGCGCTTCTTCAATTTCATTTAGGGCTTGTTGTTGTTGCCTTTGCTGCTGAGTATATTCTTCGTTATTAAGTTCACGTTTCTGCGTTAAATCATACTTATACTCACTCTCATCCCGCTTTTGGGTTTTATTAACAGCGGTTTCTTGTTCTTGAAGAGCCCGTTCTTTTTCCTCTTTTTCCGTATCACTCGCTTGATTCTTTTCAAACCAGGTTTTTTCAAGTTCTTCGCGCTTTTGTTTCAGTGTCTCTTCAAGCTGTTCGGCGGTGTATGAATATTGTTTAAGTAAGTCGCTAAGGGTATTCTCTTCAATTTTGAGATCATATAAGCTCGCTAAACGATTACTTTCATCATCGACATCGGTACGAACCTCTTTTAAATGCGAAGCTTCTACAAGCAAATTTGTTGATAATTGACTTAAAGCCGTATTAAATTTTTCACCCAATGACTCCAATGCTTGAATCATTTCCTCCATCGTCGCATGAGCGTTTTTAGGTTGCACAACAGTTTCCTTAGTTTCCTTTTTGGAAACTTTGGGGATTGGCGTGGTTGCTGCTTTTGCTGGAGAAGTAAGCACCTTTTTGCTTTCTAGCTCTTTATAAGTGCTTTCTAATTCTTTCAAAGCCTCAAGAATTTCGGACTTTGTATTTCTGGAAGTCACTTTTTTTATCATTAAAAACTCCTTGGATTATAGATAGTGTCCATCCGGAAACGGCTTTAAAAATCCCAAAGTTGATGTTGGATACCAAACAATGGGCATCTTGGTATCCAACATTAACTTTGGAGGTGTTTCCGGATGGACACTATTTAGTCTGCTTTAGCAGACTTTAGCTTTTAGCCTTGAAATTGATTTCAAGGCTAACCGCTGAGTAGTTACAAAACGTTTTCAAAAAACATTCGTTTTCCTTAAAACTTGAATTTGAAACTTGAATTCGTACTAAGGAATGAGAATTGAATAATACACGAAACTAAACCTGACAGGTTTTGAAAACCTGTCACTCGATCATCAAGTTTTTCGTCTGACAACAGTAACTACAAGGATTGTATATAAGAAGGGATTAAAGCCTCGATCCAATCCTTTCCTATATATAATCCTTGTAGTTATTATTTGGTTTCGAGTGCTTCAAAAAACAAAAACCTCGAAAACGAAAAAACTTGATGTTCGAGTGTCAGGTTTGGACATTCAAGTTTTGGGTATTATTAAATCCTGACTCCTAAGCGTTTAAATCACTTCTTTTCAACCGGTTGTCCAGCACTGGATACGGCTGTCATAGCCAGTTGTTGAATCTGCTGAGAAGCAACTTGTAGTTGTTCTGTTAACTGGGTAATTTGCACCTTCTGTTCATCGACTTTCTTATTGAAAGATTCTATCTTTAAATCAAACGCTTTACGTTTAGCTTCTCTCTCTTTTTCCAACAACTTAGCCTTATTCTCCTCATCCTTATAAGTCTCCTTGATAGCGGCTTCACGGGATTTTTTCACCGCCTCTTCAACTTCCTTGGGAATAGACTCCACTTTGGTTTTATATTCATCAAACTGTGTTTGATGCTTATCAAGAAACGATTCACGTTCTTTCCAATCTTTTTCCTTACGTCGATTTTCCTCTGCCAATTGACGTTCTAAAGCACGATGACGTTTCTCGTACTCATCATTATCTTGAGTATATTGCCACTTGAGCTTATAATCAAACTCTTCTTCATTCAAATTGCGGTTTTTTTCCAACAGCGAATCTTGCTGACTTTTGGCTGTTTCATGCGTTTCTTCTTTTTTTTGCCAAATTTCACGCTGTTTGTTCATTTCTGCTTCCAAAGCATCGTGCTTTTTTTGGAAGTTTTCCTCAAGGCTTTGTAATTCCTTTTTATGCTCTTGTTGTAAAATATTAAGTGCTTCCGCTACTATTTGGGCATTTTGCAACGTCTTTAAATGTTGATTTTCGACCAAAATCGCCCGACGAATTTGCGCTAATTTTTCCACCTCAGTGATCATATTTGTACTGAGTCCACTAACAGACTGACCAAATATGGATTGCAATTGAGCTAAATCTTGAAAAATGCTATCACTCGTATAGGTGGAAGCCTGCTCAACAATTTCTTTATCCTTTTGTCGGGCGGCAATGTCTTGCTTTGTTGCAAACTTAGCATAATCAAGCTGATAATCTGCACGTAGCTTTTCAAATGCTTTCAGAATGCTTTCAGAATGAGATGTATTGTGTTTATTCACTGATTTAATCGTATTTTATTGAATTCAATAGCACTAAATACTATTATGTTAGTCTTAATGGTTGTGATGAAAAGGTGATCAGTACAGAAATCGTACTGACCAAATAGCTTTAAGCTCGTCCTTTATGGTTCGTAAAGTGATCCTTGAGACTGTTAAATAGGGTTTTTACGTTAAGTACACCTTTTAGTGAACGCTACCCTTAATACTTAACCACTTCGCTGCGGGACTGGATCAAACATCCCAGGGTGTGATTCACCTATCTAACTGCTGCTGATTATTCTCAGCCCTCTGTTAGTTCCATACTATGGAATACCATAAGATTAGGTAACTATTCATTATTATTAGTGAGCAGTTTGATGCAAAAGTTGTTTTAGCCTCCAATTCCGTCCAACGCTTTGGAATTGGAGTCCAACGCTTCAGCTTTGGAAATGGAGTCCAACGCTTCAGCTTTGGAAATGGAGTCCAACGCTTCAGCTTTGGAATTTGGACTCCTATTAACGCCCAAAGCTGAAGCGTTGGACTCCTATTAACGCCCAAAGCTAAAGCATTCTAGGCTAAAGTTTTTCTTCAAAAAACTTTAGCCTAGAATGGACTCCAAAAAAAAGGTCTAACCAGAAAAAGAGGATCCACAACCACAAGTTGTAACCGCGTTAGGATTACGAATCACAAATTGTTCGCCTTCCAAGCCCTCGGTGTAATCAATTTTAGCGCCCACTAAGTATTGATAACTCATTGAATCGATTAACAATTTCACGCCTTGGTTCTCAACAACGGTATCCCCTTCTTGAAGATTTTCATCGAAGGTAAAAACATATTGAAAACCTGAACACCCTCCGCCTTGAACAGAGACACGCAACATTAAATCATCGTTGTTTTCTTCTTTTATCAACTCTCGTACTTTAGTCGCTGCACTATCACTAAATAATAAAGGTGATTGTGTAGTTGTTTCTTCTTGAATTTCACTCATGTTTTTAAATCTCCATAAAAATATCAATCATTAATAAGCCTTCCATCACGAAATTTCAATACCTAATTTTTCAGATTGGCGACAGGGCGAACACGCAGGATTTGAGGTTTTTAAAGAAAAACTCAATTCGAGGTTTTTCGGTAACTTGAACCTCGAATCGAAAGCCCCGACAGCCCCTAAATACGTGAAAATTTGGAAGACTGAACTATCCGCTTTTAAAATAAGTGCTGAAGCAGAAGTTTGAATACTTTTTGGAGTCCAACGCTTCAGCTTTGGCGGTGACAAAATGACTAGCGACCAAAGCTAAAGCGTTTTCGAGGTTTTAGTTTTTCTTCAAAAAACTAAAACCTCGAACTCCATCATATACGATAATTTTTGCTTCAGCACTTAACATTAACGTGCCATTCTTTAAAATCTCTGAAAAACTATAATGAATTGCCCATGATGGAATCCTCTTCGCCTTTCAACATTTCTAATACTTCTTCCAATTCCATGCAAACTTGGCGAATAATTTGCTGGTTTTGACGCATCTTATTTACAGGTTGCTCTATCAAATGTTGTTTTGCACCGCCAATAGTGAAGCCGTCTTCGTATAATAAGCGACGAATTTGACGAATCAAAATGACATCATCCCTTTGATAACACCGATTCCCTCGGCGGGTGATTTGCCTCATTTGGGAAAATTCTTCTTCCCAATAACGCAAAACATGGGATTTTACCGCACATAAATCGCTCACTTCACCAATTGTGAAATAACGCTTTTCAGGTATAGCTGGAAGTTGACTATAATTAGTTGTTTCCAACATAAGATTCTATCCGCGCTCTGAGTTTTTGACCCGCTACAAAGGTAACGACACGCCTCGCGCTAATGGGTACTTCCTTTCCTGTTTTAGGATTTCTTCCTGGTCGCTCTTTTTTATCGCGTAAATAAAAATTACCAAATCCCGATATTCTTACAGGTTCTCCTTGCTCCAAAGTTAAGCGGATTTCTTCAAAAAATAAATCGACCATTTCTTTGGCATCTCGCTTGCTTAAACCCACCTCAGTAAAAAGTCTTTCTGCCAATGTTGCTTTAGTCAATGCCATATTTATTTCCTTAATTCTGCCCCTAATTGTTGCTCAATATGTCGAAGTAGTTGTCTAACTACTGTATCTATTTCAGAATCAATCAAATTGCGCGAATCGCCCTGAAAAACCAATCCGATTGCCAAACTTTTTTTACCTTCTTCAATGCCTTTACCTTGATAAACGTCAAATAATTGTATATCTTTCAGCATTTCAACGTGCCACTCTTTAATGCAATCCAACAATTGGGCTGCACTGATTTCCTCTGACACGACGACTGCAATATCCCGTCGTATTAACGGATATTTGGATATTTCCTTAAATTGAGGCACTTTTGCTTCACATAAGGGAGCTAACCGTAATTCAAATAGATAAACTGGCGGTGTTAATTCCAACGTTTGGATTAAACTTGGATGCACGGCACCCAGTAATCCTATCCATTCATCACCATGATAAATGGCTGCTGTTTTTCCCGGATGTAATGCGGGATGGGTATTTGGTGTAAAACGATAAGTATTCCCCTCTTTTAAGCCACTTTCTGTGCTCAAACTTAATAATGCGTCAACATCCGCTTTAACATCAAAGAAATCAATAGCTTGTCCTTTATCTCCCCATTGTTCAGCCCAACAGGTACCTGTTACAACACCGGCTATCATTGGCTCTTGTTCTGGTAAATCCTGTTCATTCTCAGTTTGAATAAAGCGCAATCCTGTTTCAAACAAACGTACACGAGACTGTTGACGCTTTTGATTATAGAGCAAAGCCTGTAATAATCCTGTCCATAAAGTGGTACGCATTACAGTCATATCACTTGCAATGGGGTTAGCTAAACTGATTGCTTTGACTTCTGGATTAATTTGAATTTGTTGTTCTGAATCGACAAAGCTATAAGTAATGACTTCTTGATAATCACGTTGAATGAGCATCGCTTGCAGGTGTTCTAAAGTCACACCGGGTTGGTGATGTATATTCAAACGGGATGGAGGAGCCTGATTAGGTAAATTATTATAGCCATGCACCCGCGCCAATTCTTCAATCAAATCCACTTCAATATTAATATCAAAACGAAAACTGGGTGATTGTACTTTCCAACCTTCAAGTATGGGATGACGTAGTAGAAGATCATTTTTTTTCTTATGAAATCTGATATCTTGTTCAAACGTCATACCAAGTCGTGATAAGATGTTTTCAACCTTTCGTTGTCTCATAGAACGACCAATGGATTTACCGAGTATGCGCCTAATTCGTGATTTGCGAAGTTTTATAACCGGATTAACAGGCAAATTGGCTTGATTTACAATATCAATCACAGGTCCTGCTTGCCCACCTACTGTATTTAATAATAAGGCGGTGGCTCGTTCTATCGCAGAATGCTGTAATTGCGGATCAACACCCCGCTCAAAACGGTGTGAAGAATCGGTATTTTTTCCATAGCGTCTCGCGCAACCAATGGCTTCTTTGGGTGCGAAAAAAGCACTTTCTAAAAAAATATCTTGTGTCGCATCCGTCACAGCTGAGGCTTTTCCACCCATAACACCTGCCATTGCAATCGGTTGTTTGTTGTCAGCAATCACTAAAGTTTGTTCATCTAATTCGACGGTTTGCTCGTCCAGCAAGGTAAGAGGTTCGCCTGCATAAGCCATTCTAACTTGTATGCCTTCAGACAATTTGTCCAAATCAAAGGCGTGCATAGGTTGCCCTAATTCTAATAAGACATAGTTAGTAATATCGACGACAGCACTGATACTGCGTAATTCGCTACGACGTAAGCGTTCTTGTATCCATAACGGTGTCTCGGCTGTCGCATTAATATTTTTAATAATGCGTCCAACATAGCGGGGACAGGCTTTGGATGCGTGAATTTCCACTGGAAAAGTATCAGTAATGGTTGCCGCAACGGGTGAGCAATCAGGAGTGGAAATGTCATTGCGCGTTAAAACGCCAACTTCTCGTGCGATTCCTCTAATACTTAAACAATCGCCGCGATTGGGGGTGAGATCAATTTCAATACTGACATCTTCTAATTGCAAATAGCGGCGCAAATCTTCGCCTATCGGCGCATCATTGGGCAAGGGCATTATGCCTTCTGAACTTTCCATCAAACCCAATTCTTTTGCCGAACATAACAAACCAAAAGAGAGAACTCCCCGCAATTTGGTTTTTTTAATCCTTATTTCCCCTAAACTGGCTCCAATTAAAGCCGTCGGCACTCGCATACCCGCATGAACGTTGTTGGCACCGCAAACAATTTTTATGGGTTTCTCTTTGTTGCCCACATTAACTTGACAAATACTTAATTTTTTGCCATCGGGATGCGCTTTAACGGAAAGAATTTCACCAACAACGACTTTACGAAACGGGGCAGCAACGGGTTCAACGCTATCTACCTCTAAGCCCGCCATAGTTAATTTTTGAATTAAATCATCTCTTGAAAGTGTAGGATTAACCCACTCACGTAGCCAGTTTTCGCTGAATTTCATTTGAGTTCCGTTTTTATATAAAAAAGTAATACAGAGTGAAAAGATTAAGCGGTGTGGCTATAAACGCTCTGCGTCACTTTGAGACTAAAAATTTTTTCAAAATAATCAATAAACGTTAGAGGTTCTTGCAAAACGTCTGAACACACGAGGTTTAAGAAATCCGATTTTTTCAAAAATCGGATTTCTAAGCTCGAAACGTATGATGTTTAAGAAATCCGATTTTTTTTCAAAAATCGGATTTCTAAATCTAAATTCAAAAAAGCGAGTTTTGCAAGAGGTTCGTTATTTAAAATAATCGTCAAACTTTTTTTAAATTTTTATTAAATATTTAATTTCAATTGTCTTCTATTAGCTAAGATTATGATTATCTAATTGATAACCAGGTTAAATTGTTCAGAAGATTTTTTTCAGAAGATTTTTTTCAGAAGGCTTTTAAAAACCTTAAACAGGGTTTCTTTTCAGATGTTTTTTCAGGATAAATTCTTTTGAATTCCACTATTTATTATTATTATCATCATAATACATTCAAGACATTTTTTACACTTTTCGAGGCGGAGGTTTCAAAAAAAATTAGCCTCTAATATGGTGCTGTATTAAGTTGAAAATGTTTAATAAATTATCTGAAAATGACTTTATTCTATGATTTTTTATAACGATTTTTTATTTATGATTTATTAAAAGTGATAGGAAATTAATATTTATTTAATAGCTTCGCCAAAGGATTTTGAACAGGATTAATTTAATGGTTAATGGTTAATGGTTAATGATAAATATCTAAAATTTATATTTAAACGATTGATTTAATTCATAATTCATAATTAACCATTAAATTAATCCTGTTCAAAAATTTCTCACTTAACAAGCCCCCCGCCCTGAAAATACGGCAGGTATCGTTTTTAGCAACAGCCATAAATCATAAAAAAACGAACTTTTTTTGATATATTCCAAATCCATATCGACTTGTTTTTCAAAAGAGATATTGGAACGTCCTTCAACTTGCCATTCACAGGTGATGCCCTGCATGGCATATAAGCGTTGAAGTTGGTAAGGGGTATATTTTTCCACTTCAGAGACGATGGCAGGGCGTGGTCCGACTAATGAGATATCGCCTTTTAGGACATTCCATAATTGCGGCAGTTCATCAATGGAATAGCGGCGCATAAAATGTCCAATTTGGGTAATTCTGGAATCATTAAAACCTTTTTTTTCAAAACGTACATCGTCCTTTTTTTCTGGACGTGCTTCTAATTCCATTTTAGACTTTTCAGCTTCCCTTGACATTGAACGAAACTTCCACATCATAAAGAGCCTGCCGTTTTTACCTACCCTGCATTGGTAAAAGAAAATTGGACCAGGGGAATCCAAGCGGATCAGCAGTGCCAGCGGCGGTAATCCCAGCAATAGAATCGGTAGTAATAAAGTGGTTAATGCTAAATCAAACAGACGTTTGAACATGGGTGCCCAGAAATCATGATGAAGTGGCTTTAATTCAACTGATTCTAAAGTATAAGAGAGACTGATATCTGGTATAAAGCGGATGACCACAGGATAATTCTGGAAACCGTGTACCATCTCATTTAATTGTATTTGAGTTAAGGGGATGGTAATCCAAATTTCATCGACTTCATAGCTTTCTACAAAAATTCGGTTGAGCGCATTATTACCACCAAAGATTAGGATGCTATCAATACGATTACCATGTAGAAACTTATCTTCGTCAAAAAAAGCAAGAATATGCCATCTCGTGTTTTTTGTGGTCTGTATATTATGCGCCCACTGTTTAGCGACTTCACTCGTTCCTACAATGACGACATTATTTATCGGTTTATGACGCGCTACTTTAAGCAATTTAGGCACTAAAAAAAACCGCATTAAGAACAATATTATTGTTCCAAATATCATCCAATTGGCTAACCATAAGCGTGAATAAGATATGCTGACATTCAGCAGAAAGAAACTGATGATTAGGAGAGTTAGAACGATGAGCCAGACAAATGTGAGCCGATATCCTTGACGTATCAGGCGACGTCCGTATAAGCGGTGAATTTTAAAAAAGGGAAAAATAAAAAAAACGAGGAGTGCAGCAAGGAATATCGCGCCAATATAACGCGAGGGCATTAAGGGCCAACCTTCTATATTGGTATAGCTCAGATAGGCAATGAAACCAGCTATAATTACACTAAACATGTCTGTTAGCAGAATAATAAGGAGTTGTTTTTGAATCATATTTAACCCTAACTGTTTTAGATTCTGTTGATATTTACAATAAAACTTTATTTATCAATGGGTTATAAGAATTGTTGAAGTAATTTCTATTATAAATCAATGAGTTGTGAAATGTCAACAGAACTGAGATGATAAAGCGTTATATTCAAAACAACAAAGCTAAAGCGTTGTTACTCCAAAGCTAAAGCGTTGTTACTCCAAAGCAACAAAGCTAAAGCGTTGTTACTCCAAAGCAACAAAGCTAAAGCGTTGTTATTCCAAAGCAACTAAAGCGTTGTTACTCCAAAGCAACTAAAGCGTTTTCGAGGTTTTAGTTTTTTTTCAAAAAACTAAAACCTCGAACTCCATTCATTCGCATTTCAAGGCTGAGTAGTTATCAATAATCTTTAATAAACGTGCTAACGCGCCCCGATTTTTTTGTACGAATAAACGCCCATTTTCACCTGTTTGCTGACGGCGTGTCGCATCATTTAAATATATTTTTATTATATTAACTAATTGCACAGCGTCATCCACTTGTTGAGCAGCTTGAGCTTCTAACAGTTGGCGAGCAATTTCTGCACATTCAAAAACATGATGCCCCATAATCACAGGTATTCCTACGGCGGCTGGCTCCAATAAATTATGTCCACCAATAGGCACGAGGCTACCTCCTACAAAGGCGATATCACAAGCCGCGTAGAGCAAGGGCAATTCGCCCATGGTGTCGCCTAAATAAATTTCTGTCTTGACATTGATATTGTTTTCGGTACGTCTCGCAATGATAAATCGTCGTCGTGAACATAAGGCGGCAACACGATTAAAGCGTTCAGGGTGGCGTGGTACTAATACTAATAGCAATTCATTGAATGTTTTTTTTAATTCATTAAAAGCATCCAGTATGATTTCTTCTTCGCCCTCGTGGGTACTTGCCGCAATCCATACGGCACGGTTTTCTCCCCATTGATGGCGCAATTGCGCTGCTTTTTCAGAAAAATCTGCGGGAAGGCGGCTATCAAACTTGATGCTACCTGTAACATGTATTTTAGTCAGCGGCGCACCCAATTCAATAAAACGCGCCGCATCGACTTGAGTTTGAGCCGCTATTGCTGTCACGCTTGTGAACATTTCCTGTGCTAATCCCTTAATACGTTGATACCCCGCTGCTGAATTGGCTGATAGTCTTGCGTTAGCCAGTATGACGGGAATAGCGCGTTGTTGACAGGCATATAATAAATTGGGCCATAGCTCGGTTTCCATAATAATCAGCAAGCGGGGTTGAAGGCGGGCTAAAAATCGCGCCATTGCCCCAGGTAAATCGTAGGGCAAATAAACATGCCATACGGTGTGACCAAATATTTCGCGTACCCGCTTAGAGCCTGTGGGTGTCATTGTTGTGATCAGTATTGGCTGCGCTCGTGCTTGTAAGGCTTGTATGAGTGGTATTGCTGCTTGTACCTCTCCCATTGAAACGGCATGTATCCAAATGCATTGTTGATCGGGTAATTTGGTGGAAAAACCAAAACGTTCAAACCAACGTTGCCAATAATCTGGTGCTTGCACTCCACGCCAGAACAAGCGTAGGAGTATAATGGGGACAAATAAATAGAATAGGAAAGTATAAATTAAACGCAATGGTGAATGGTAAATGGTGAATGGTGAATGGTTAATGGTTAATGATGAATGGTGAAATGATACTAAAAAAGAAGGGGTTATGTCAAACAATGAGGCGGGAATAAGTAAAGGAAGGATATGCTTTTCGCTTTGGATAGGAGTCCAACGCTTTAGCTTTAGAAAAGGAGTTCAACGCTTTAGCTTTGGATAGGAGTTCAACGCTTTAGCTTTGGATAGGAGTCCAACGCTTTAGCTTTAGAAAAGGAGTCCAACGCTTTAGCTTTGGATAGGAGTCCAACGCTTTAGCTTTGGATAGGAGTTCAACGCTTTAGCTTTGGATAGGAGTTCAA
>JAOZSV010000436.1 GCA_029939505.1 Thiotrichaceae bacterium
TAAAATGGGTGGTATGGCTTGTGGTTTCTATGAAGGTAATTGTTGGACATCGTGTATGAACCCCTTCAATTGGTTCCGACGTGGTCCGAAGCTAGGCAAGCCTCGGAACAAGTCCCCCAAACCAGGCGCTTGCCAGCTAAACAGTTTCCCAGCCGGAACATTGGTTCTCACCGAAGAAGGTCTCAAACCGATTGAAGAAATCAAAATCGGTGAAAAAGTCCTCTCAATGGACGAAAACACGGAAACGACCAGCTACCAGCCCGTGACGGATTTGATTCAAAGTGAGCAACCATATCGCCTGATTGAGATAACGCTAAACTCTGGCAAATCCATAGAAGCCACCGTTGAACATCCCTTCTATATTAAGGGCAAAGGCTGGAATCCGGCCAGTACCCTGAAAGTCGGGCAAGTTTTGGTGCTACACAATGGCACGACGGTTGTTGTTGAAGAAGTCGATACCAGTGTTCGCCGTGAGACGGTGTATAATTTCACGGTTGCCAATACCCATAACTATTTTGTTGGTAGGGATGGGGTGTTGGTGCATAATGCTCGAAGAAAAAGATTACGTGATATGTATATGGGCCGTACTCCAAGCAAAAATTCTAGAACGGGCAAAGAAGTTATTGAGCGAATGAAAAGTGAGGGTAAAATTATACAGAAAGATGGTAAAGATGGTGTGATAGGTGTAGACAATAATTGGTATCCGTTTGACGAATGTGATATGGGTCACAAAAAAGACAAAACGGCAGTCGAGTATTGGAATACAGAAGGTCGAAAATATGGTTCAAAATCCAAAGAGGTACGAGAATTTATGTTGGAGCCTGATAATTATGAATTAGAACCATCCGGTATAAATCGTTCTGATGGCGCAAAAATCAAAGACAGATATTTGCCACCGCTACCATAGGGGTGCGGAAAAGATATGGGCTTTAGCTGAGGTGGTGAAAGAAAGGTTAATTTGCTAGTTCAAACTTGAACCGATTTTTATTTATAATATTTCTTTTCAAAACAATAAGTTATAAATATAAAAATCGTCTCAATTTTCAAGAGCTATTGTCAGCTATTTTTCACCACCCCAAATTTTAGCTCTTTGCATGGGAAGTTTTTTCTGAAATCCTAACTAAGTAAGATAATTATGAGTGAACTTGATAATAAGATTTATAGTAAAATTGTCATTTTGGGAAAAAAAGCAGATAATTATTTAAAATTTAATCAATTTAATTTTGCCATTAAATTCTATGTCGAAGCGTTAACATTATTGCCTGAACCTATCACAGATTGGGAAGCATCAACTTGGATTTTAACATCTATTGGTGATGCTTATTTCAATCTGGGTAATTTTGAAAGAGCGCGACAAGCACTTATTGATGTCATGCACTGTCCAAATGCGATCGGAAATCCATTTATTCATTTACGGCTGGGGCAGGTGCAATTTGAATTAGGTCATATGGAACGAGCACAGGACGAATTGGTCCGTGCCTACCTAATAGAAGGAGAAGAAATCTTTAAAGAAGATGATCCTAAATATTTAAATTTCATAAAATGGTTTATTAAGCAAACGTAGCTTGATAGGCCGTTGCACATGTTTTTTTGTTTGCATTGAGGTGGAACAGCCAGTTACCCGAACTGCCCCCCTCACGGTTCCCGACGTGCTGAATTACCGCATCGGGCTCTTCAAAGCCAGGTAGGCCGTTGCAAACCTAACCTCAACTTTTTAAATTAAGACAATCGTTTGCCCACCGCTGAAGCTGCTTGACTTAAAATAAAATGAATGGGGCCAGCAAAAACTGGCATTATCAAATCAATTGGTTTGTGTGCAACGGCCTACCTGGTTGACGAAGGGCTAGTCGGGGAATATGATGAAAATGGTGTAGAAATAAAGGGTTATG
>JAOZSV010000267.1 GCA_029939505.1 Thiotrichaceae bacterium
AAACATCATACGTTTCGAGCTTAGAAATCCGATTTTTGAAAAAATCGGATTTCTTTATTCGTTTTTCACCTTTTACTTAAACAAATCAGAATGTGATCCTGTACGTACCAACACCAATTCGGTTTCACTACTTTGATAAATCAGCAACCAATCTGGCTCAATATGACAGTCACGATAACCTTGATAATTTCCAGCTAAGGCGTGATCACGGTATTCTGGCTCTAATGTTTCACAATTAGCCAACTTCTCAATGACTTGTGTTAGCTTGCACATATCTTTGCCAGATTTATGTATGCGCTTGACCTCTTTTTTGAACTGTTTGAGGCGACGAATCGTTTTCATTTAATCCCCAAATCTTCAAAAAGTTTATCAGTATTCTCAAAACGAGCACCTTCTCCGGCTTCGGCATCGTTCAACGCTTTGATTGTGGTTTCGTTAGGTATTCCTTTTGATTCAAACGGTAAATTGTTGCGTAATTGCACTTGCTGATAAAATAAGTTGACTGCTTGGCTTGCCGATAAACCAAGCTGTTTAAAAACCATTTCAGCGTTCCGTTTAAGTATTGGATCAATTTGTATCGTCAAAGTTTGTGTATTATACATTGTCAATTACCACATTTAGTAGAGGTAGGGTGGGTAGGAACGAAGTGGCACCATTTTCAACAACGGTATGGTGCCGTTTCACTCCTTTCGAGGCTTACAGTTTTTTCTTTAAAAAACTGTAAGCCTCGAAACCACCCTACCTGACTGAAAGTAGAGGTAGGGTGGGTAGGAACGAAGTGGCACCATTTTACAACAACGGTATGGTGCCGTTTCACTCCTACCCACCCTACATCTCTAAAGCATTGTACTCCAAAACGACATAATTAATACAAATTCTGCGGGTCCACATCCAAGGACCAACGCACCTTATGACCTGCCAAAGGCGGAAGCAAAGGCAACCATTGAGACAGTAAACGATGCAAAAGTTCACGCTGTTCGCTTTGTAATAACAATTGGGTACGATACCATTTATCCCGTCTTTCCATCGGAGCAGACACAGGACCCCATGATTGCACCCCGTCACAATGTGGCATTTGCAATTTCGCTTTATTAAGAAAATCCATAGCCAGTTCCAGTTCAATGGCTTCTGCACGTAACAGGGCTAAACGGCTATAAGGCGGAAAATCCGCCGCTTTGCGTTCTTTTAACGCCACATCAGCAAACGCCGCATAACCTTTACGAATAAGGCGAATTAAAAGCGGATTATCAGGATGATAAGTTTGAATGAGCACTTCGCCAGGCTCATCAGCACGCCCAGCACGCCCTGCAACTTGTACTAATAATTGTCCCATCCGCTCAGTATCACGAAAATCGGTACCATATAATCCCCCATCAATATTGATCACACCCACTAAAGTCACTTTAGGAAAATGATGCCCCTTCGCCAACATCTGAGTTCCCACCAAAATATCAACTTCCCCTTTATGGATGTTTTCCAATATCTGAGTCATCGCATATTTTCGACGGGTGCTATCGCTATCAATGCGTAAAATCCGCGCTTGAGAAAAAGCCTGTTGTAATTCTTCTTCAACCCGCTCTGTACCCTGCCCTAATAAAAACAGTTTAGGATGCTGACATTGAGGGCAATGTATATCCACCGGGCGGGATTCTCCACAATGATGACAATATAAATGTTTATTACTCTCGTGATAAGTCAAACGCGCATCACAATGTTGACAAAAAGCAACCCAGCCACATTGATAACACATCAAAATCGGTGCGTATCCCCGACGATTAATAAATAACAACACCTGTTGATGCGCCGATAAACGTTGACTAATTGCTTTTTTAAGGGGCAACGATAAACGCTTATCAGATTGATTACGCATATCAACCAGATGAAAAGTCGGATGTATAGCCGTTCCTGCTCTTTCGGGTAGAACAAAATGTTGATAGCGTTGTTGACGCGCGTTATATAAGCTATCAAGTGAAGGCGTGGCACTTCCCAATAATATGGGAACTTGAGCGCGATGCGCCCGCACCACCGCAATATCACGCGCAGAATAGCGAAAATGATCCTGTTGTTTATAAGACGGATCATGTTCCTCATCCACAATAAAAATCCCTGGGCGGGCTAAAGGAACCCATACCGCCGAGCGCGTTCCTATCACAATCGGCGTTACGCCCTCACGCGCCGATAACCAAGTCTGCAAACGTTCTCGCGGAGTGATTTTGTGATGCCACACTCCAATTGGCACCGCAAAACGTTGTTTAAAACGATCAATCATTTGCGGCGTTAAATTAATTTCTGGAATTAAAACAAGGGCTTGACGATTTTCATCTAAGACTTTTTGAATAATTTGTAAATAAATTTCCGTCTTACCACTACCCGTCACCCCGTCTAATAAACAAGGATAAAATTGCTGGCGTTGGGCGCAAACTTGCCTAAAAATTTGGTTTTGCGTCACATTCAGCAGCAGCGGAGATTGAGGCAAAAATGGTTCAACTTTTGGCGTATCCGATATTAATTGATGCGTTATCCAACCCTTTTTTTCCAACGTTCGCAAAGTGGCAGTGATATTATCAGACAAATGATGAGTAATCGCAATTTGGCTTAAACCTTCTGGATACTGTTCTAACAGGCTCAAAACCGCCCGCTGTTGATGGGCGTTTTTAGCGGGAATACCGGCGGCTCCTGTCAATTTCCAACCGCGCAAAAATGGAAGCTCGGCAGAATGCCCTTTATTCAAAAGGGTAGGTAATGCTGTTGTGATTACCTCGCCAATCGGATGATGATAATATTGACTCGCCCACTGTAATAAATCAAGATTCTCTTCTGACAAGATAGGGCTTGAATCAATAACCTCCTTAACCGCTTTCAATTTTTCAACAGGAACAGTCGAATGCGCTACCACTTTTAAGAGCATTCCGACATAAACGGTTTTTTTGCCAAAAGGAACGCGCAAACGCATTCCAGGTTGTAATAAGTGATTTTTGAAACCAACAGGTGGCAAATAATCAAAATGACTATAGAGCGGTTTAGGTACAGCGACTTGTAAAATCAATGTTTTAGACACTTTAATTGTTATGATAATTTGAGGTAACTACAGCCTTGAAATCAATTTCAAGGCTGAAAGCTAAAGTCTGCTAAAGCAGACTAAAAAAAACAGAATAGTTTAGCTGGCTTTAGCCTGCTTGAGCTGTTAGTCTTGAAATTGATTTGGGTGTGGCTATTTTAAAACGACAAAAGATATTAAATAATTTAAAGCCTTTAATGAAAAAAACTAAAAAAATGGGTTATACTATGCAGAGATAATTTTTTATATCCTGGAATTGAACAATAATATGACATCTAAATTGTCTGTTGAGAAAACCTTTAGCAGTGCTGAAGAAAAATTTATTCAACTAACAGACTTACTTCATAGCAATCCGGTAACAAAAATGAAATTAAATTTCCGAGGTTCAAGTTTTTTGAAAAAAAACTTGAACCTCGGAAGTTGAATCATTGATAAGCCATGAAGGTCAAGAATTATTATGCCGTTTGTTACAAGATTATGTAGATGAACGTGGACTTGGTGATGTAGGAAAGTTGGTTACCGGTTCAGATGGAATTGTCAGAAGTCATAAACGTGCTTCCGAACGTCAAATAAAAACCTTATTTGGGGTCATAAAAATAGCAAGAATGGGGTATTCAAGCCGGGGGGGCAGTAGTTTGTTTCCAAAAGATGGTTGGTTGAATTTACCGAAAATGTCTTATTCTTTTGGCTTACAAAAACTGATGGTGCATGAAGCCATAAGAGGTTCTTTTGAAGAAGGTATAGAGAGTATTGAAAGGATTGAAAGGATGGTGGGGTTCAAGATTCCAAAGCGTCAGGCGGAAAAAATCGTCTTAAATGTGAGTGACTATTTTTATCATTTTTACGAACCGCACAATAGATTCCCATGCCAAACGGATTCGATTGATTATGACGTTAGATGGTAAGGGTATAGCTATGCGAAAAGAGGCGTTAACCGAAGCAACCGTAGGCGGAAAATAATCAACACAAATTCAAACAGAGGTTATCTCCAGGGGAGAAAAAAAATTTCAAGAGAATCGCCGCCGTTGCTTCCGTTTACTTGGTAGAACGATTTATCAGAACTCCGGAAGAGATTATCGAAGAGTTATTTGAGGAAAAGGCCAGTCGCAAAAAACGCCCAAAGCCGGTTGAAAAACGGGTATGGGCCAGTTTAGAACATTCATTTAAAGTCATGGTTAGTGAAATGTTTGAAGAAGCCAAACAGAAGGGTCCAAAACAACAATGCGAATGGGTGGCTCTAGTTGATGGAGATAGAAAACAAATCATCTATCTGTTGCAAGAAGCCAAAAAACAAGGAATCTCAATAACGATCGTCTGCGATTTTATTCATGTACTTGAGTACTTATGGGAAGCGAGTCAACCCTTTTTCGGAGGGGTTGATGAAAGTGAACTCTGGGTGAAAGAAAGGTTGTTACGGATCCTTCAAGGAAAGTCAAGTTCAACCGCTGCTGGAATGAGACGAACACAACCGAAAATTAACTGAACTCAACCGGAAAAATATTGATAAGTGTGCTGGTTATCTGTTAAATTTAGCTCCTTATTTAAAATATCATGAATATTTGAGAAAAGGTTATCCCATCGCAACCGGAGTGATTGAAGGAGCTTGCCGTCATCTCGTTAAGGATAGAATGGGTATCACCGGGGCTAGGTGGGGTTTAAAAGGAGCGGAAGCTATTTTGAAATTGCGTTCTTTAAAAATCAGTGGCGAATTTGAGAATTATTGGGAATTTTATGAACAACAGGAATTTATTAAAAATCATCTTGATAAATATGCTGAACCGATTTTTTTTGTGAGTTGAAGGTGACTGTCGTTTTAAAGTAGCCACACCCAATTGATTTCAAGGCTAATTACAATTTGAGTCTGGAATGGTGAATGGTGAAGTGCTAATTTTCTTTAAACGATTGATTTAATTCATAACTCATAATTCACCATTAACGACTAAATACGATCTGAGTCGTTACGAAAAAATTGGTTTCTCAAATCGGGCTGAGTCAAAAAATCTTCAACTTAGGCTATCAACACAACATGATGACGCTCAATTTCGCGATGAAAACTCTCAGGCAAGTTCGCCCAATCACGCGCTTCGACCAAAAATGGAATATTCGATTCCTGTAAAACCTCTTTAAAAGCATAAAGTTTTCTGTTGTCAAGTGTGGTTAAATCTGGGCTACGCAATACCAAATCCAGATCGCTACCCTCATGGCACCGATCAGTAATGCGACTGCCGTACACCCATACCTCAATGCCCGGTAAATACTGCCGTAACAGTACTTCAAGTTGCTGCCGATGTTTGGAACGCAAATTCAGTCGGTTAATCATAGTTATTCGTCTCAATGATTTTAGTCAGTGCTTTGGCATCAGCAATAAAGCTGGGAAGTAATTTTAGAGTGCTTTCTGCAAAATGTTCACCATAGTCGTGGGCAGTATTATTGCGGTTATCGCGGTATTCAAACCAACGTTCACAAGTATCAATGTCAACGACGGCATGTTTAGCAGCATGGCGAAAAATATCCTTAAAAGTGAGTTTGTCTAAAGCTTTATTACTCGCAAAATAGTCGCTTAATCGCTTTTTCAATAATTTTCCGCTTTGTTCAAGAATAATTTCAAACTCTTTCACACAGGCAGCGCGATAGATATTATAGGCTATCTCACCTTGTTCGGTTTGTTGTAACTGCACAAACGCGCCTTCCAATGTTTGAATACAAAGGTTTAGATAATCCACATTAATAGTCATCAGATTGTTCCTTTTCAAAAATGAATATATTATATAATAATACAACGGATTGATGGAATAAACGGATTTAATCCTTAAAAACCAATTCGTTAATTTCGTTAATTCGCTGTACTCGTTGAACTGGCAAACACCGTTATGCGTTCCACCGTTTGTTTACCAGAAAGACTACGCAGTTGTCGGCAGCACTGCCATTAAGTTTTCGAGTCGAGGCTAACGTTTTTTCTTTAAAAAAAACGTTAGCCTCGACTTGAGTTTTTTTGAAAAAAAAACTCAAACCTCGAAAGGAATATTTATTGGAATCCAAACCGTCAGATTTGGATTATTTCGCTTAAATATCAATTCGAGTCGAGGCTAACGTTTTTTCTTTAAAAAAACGTTAGCCTCGACTTGAGTTTTTTGAAGAAAAACTCAAACCTCGAATGGACTCCAAGGCTT
>JAOZSV010000268.1 GCA_029939505.1 Thiotrichaceae bacterium
TTTGAAAAAAAATCGGATTTCTAAGCTCGAATAGAATCGCTTTGCGTAACATCAGCTAGATCAGTTGCTAATCCAATATCCACTATCAGTTGTAAATAATCATTCAGCCCTTCATCCAGACATAGGGCAATAAACTGCTACTTAATATGTGAGCAAATGTGATCGCTCACGGTTCAATTTGCGATTCATCCAAGCGAGTTGCTTCCAGAAGTACTTCTAGGAGCCATAGGGTGATTTTCCCCATTATCACGGCGCGAATGAATCAGTCAGCACAGATTTAACACCCCAGTTTAGCTCCCAAAAACCTCAGAGGTTTAGCTCCAAAAATGATATGGTATTATTTTTGCTACGCAAATGTTATAATGTGTTTAATATGCTAAAATCCGATTTTTTTTTAAAATCGGATTTCTCGGCATCAAAGAGAAACCAAGTTTATAAATGCTGTAGGGACGAACCTGTATATTCGCCTGGTAGAAACGGGCCGTTTTTTGAAATTAAGGAGCAGAGTTGAAATTAATGAGGTACGTAATCCATGACATCAAAACAACACGAGCCTTTTGACGAAACCACAAAAGCCTTTTATTCCAATCTGTTTCAAAATTGGGGGCTTGATGTGGAGACGGAACGAGAAGTTTTTTTCTCGTGCGCGGAAAATTGATTTAGTCGTTACCTGTCACACTGAGGCAGAACATGAGCGATTAAAAAATACCGTATTTGCACACCTTCGACAACTCAATGCCATCGAACTCAAGGGCTTCCATGATCCATTAACCATCGCAGATTTTAATCGGATTATGATGCGGGCGTGGGGAATGGGTGTTAAAAAATCACCCACCAAATCCGATGAAGAATCTTCTGATGAAGAATCCTCCGATTTAACAGACGAAGAAGAAAGTACTGATGAACCCCCTCAACTGGCTCATCAAATGACGGTGACGATGATTTGCGTCACACGACCGGATAAGATTTTAGAGCAACTCAGCAAGGAATATCGGTTTATTAAGTAAGAAGGAAGCCGGTATTTACTTGAGTGATGATATATTAGGTCGATGGATTATTCATCCCAGTGAATTGGATTTAGTTGAAAAAAACTATCCACTGTTGCCTTTAGCACGGGGAAAAAAATTAGAACAGTATAAAATGATCTGGACAGTCGTGCCAAACCTTCAAGGTTTTTGACCTCTGAAATGACGAAGGTATTAATTTTATTGAGTTGAAACAAACCGACTGTTGGTTTGAAGTTTTTAAATGAAGAAGTCAGTCTATCTAAGCATAAACAAACTAAAAAGAGTCCTATGTCCAACGTAATGACTGCCGAACGACGGCAACAGTTTAATAATAGAGCCAAAGAGCTCAATGTACTACCCATCAAAGTACCCCCCCATTATAAAAAAATGGTGCAGGAAGAGTATGAAGTTTTAGGGCGTCGTGGTGGTCCATTGTACCGTGTGGTTTACCCCACCTCCGACCGGCTAGAAATACGTATTCCCCATGAAGTGCCCGATTTTGTGGAAGATCAATCCAATATGCCATCTGGTTTGGCAAATGTGTTGATTCACAAATATCGCAGTCGAGGGTTATTTTTAGTGACTGATAGATGTGTTGGTCACTGTATGTACTGCTTTCGGCAGGATGTGTTGACCGATATTCACGGCAACCCATTACCGCCCTTAGAAGAACGACTTAGCAGGGTGGTTGATTATCTAACAAAACATCCCGAAGTCAGTGAATTGATTTTATCGGGTGGTGATCCACTTAATATACCGTTTCGTCACTTAAGTCATTTATTTGAACAGTTAGCCCAAAAAACTAAAGTCACCGATATTCGGATACATAGCCGCAATTTAGTTTTTGCGCCCCAAGTCGTCTCCGATAAAGTGGCTGAGTTGTTAGGCAAATATCGGGCGCGGATTTATATTCATGTCGTTCATCCTTATGAAATTGAGGACAAAATGATAGAAGTGATCAAACGCTTGCAGGATGCTGGAGTACGAACCTATAGTCAATTTCCGATCTTACGGGGTATCAATGACCATGTGCAGGTGTTGGAAACATTACTACGAAAGTTGGATGATTTACGGGCTAACCCTATCAACCTATTTATCCCGGACCCAATTAGTTACTCAGCCAGCTTTCGGATCCCTATGAAACGGTTACTCCAGTTGATGGATGAGTTATACTGGACCACCAGTTCTTGGACGAATGGGGTACGTTTGGTACTGGATACCCCCATTGGTAAGGTGCGTCGCGAAGATATTATCGCCTGGGACAAAAAAAGCCATCAAATAACCTTCCAACGAGAAGGAAAAAATGTCATCTACCACGATTTCCCAGCCGATTTGGAACAGCCGGGTGAGTTAGACACTTTGCTATGGAAAGGATAGATAATGCCCTTATTCCCATTTATTATTGCTGGAAGTATGTTATACGCCGGTTTAAAAAGCTATCAACAATTGAAACAAAAGTCCGCTAAACATCCGGTGGTTACGCTGGTGAGCAAAGCTGACCAAGCCTATCAACAATTTATTCAAAAAAAGATTGATCCATTGCTGACTGGCTCAACCCGTCAGACGCAGTTGACTCAGCTTCAGGATGATAACACCGTATTATCGGCACCCAGTGAACTAGAACAAAAAGTCAATCGTCTCATTGCTATATCTGGCATAACAATGGGATTAGCGACACTTGGCAGTTACCTATTTCCACTGTTAATGATCCCCACAATAGCCCTAAGCCTTTATCTGATGTTTCCTATGTATAAAAGTACCTTCGAAAGTCTGGTTCAAAAACGTAAGGTAACCCTGGAGTTACTTGCCTCGCTTTATCTGACGGGTTTTTGGTTGGCGGGTTATTATATTTTTGCCTGCTTTGCTTATCTACTCTATTTTGTGGGCATCAAGGTTATCTTTCAGATGGAAAACCGCTCACGGGAAAATATCACCAACCTGTTTGGTCAGCAACCCCGTTTGGTGTGGCAAGTGCTAAAGGGCGTTGAAGTACAAACGCCATTGGATGCGTTACAGGTGGGTGATGTGGTGGTGGTTAATGCGGGTGAGCCACTGCCCGTTGATGGGGTGATTATTGAAGGCTTAGGCTCGGTAGATCAACACTTATTGACTGGAGAAAGCCAACCCGTAGAAAAAGAGACTGGCGATACCGTTTTTACTTCAACCTTACTGTTGAGTGGACGCTTATTCATCCAAGTCGAAAAAACCGGCCAAGACACCCTGACGGCTAAAATTGTAGAAATTTTGAATCAAACCGCAAATTATCAGACCAAAGCAGAGCTAAAAAGCCAAGAACTGGCAGATAAAACAGTTTTGCCTAACTTAGCTTTCAGTCTATTAGCCTTACCAGTGGTTGGGCTTCGAGGAGCAGTAGCCGTATTAGGAGCTGGTTTTGGATTCAATATGCGCTTGGTTTCGCTATTGAGCACCATGAACTATTTGACCATCGCCTCTCGGCACAATATCTTGGTGAAAGATGGTCGGGCCTTAGAACGATTAAAAGAAGTGGACACCATTGTATTTGATAAAACAGGAACTCTGACTCTCGAACAGCCCCATGTCGTCCAACTCCATGTTGTTCAAACTGGCTTAAGCGAGGATGATCTGTTAACTTATGCCGCCACGGCGGAATATCGACAACCTCACCCCATTGCCCAAGCAATATTGACTGAGGCTAAAGAACGAAAATTACCCGTCATGGAGATTGATGAAGCCAGTTATGAAGTGGGCTATGGCATTCAAGTCTGGATCAAGGGAAAACGGATTCGCGTGGGTAGTCGCCGCTTTATCACCCAAGAAGGGATAAGCATTCCCTCCCAGATTGAAACTTTGCAAGCCACTTGCCAAGCACAAGGCTTTGCCTTGGTGTTGGTCGCAATTGATGAGCAAGTAGCGGGGGCACTTGAACTACACGCCACTATCCGCCCGGAAGCCAAGCAAGTGCTCCAAGATTTACGCAAACGACACTTATCCCTAGCCATCATCTCCGGCGATCAAGAAGAACCGACGCAAAAACTGGCCTCTGAGTTGGGAATTGAGAACTACTTTGCCAACACCCTACCAGAAAATAAAGCCCAGCTCATTAAACAACTACAAGAAGAAGGGCGGGTGGTCTGTTTTATTGGCGATGGGATTAATGATGCCATTGCTTTGAAACAAGCCGATGTTTCAATTTCTCTGCGTGGTGCAACCACCATCGCCACCGATACCGCTCAAATTGTGTTGATGGACCAAAGCCTCAACCGACTGGACTATTTGTTAGAATTAGCCCACAAATTTGATCATACCCTTCAGACTGGTCTTTTGACTACCATTGTGCCGGGCGTTATCTGCATTGGCGGGGTATTTGTAGCTGGTTTTGGAATTTACGCGGCTGAAATTTTATTTCAATTGGGTTTTTTTAGTGGCTTAGGCGTAGCGATGAAACCCTTGTTGAGCGAGGGCAAGAGTGATGAAAAATTATTATTAACAGAACAAAAAGAGCAATGATGAAATATATTCTTGGTTTAAACAGTGTTTATCATGAAAGTTCAGTTTGTTTGGTGGGCGATGGTAAAATTATCGCCTATGCCGAGGAAGAACGGTTTAATCGCATCAAACATGCCAAAATCGCCTGCCCTGAAAACACCGATATTTTGCCCTTGCAATCCATTGATTATTGTCTGCAAGTCGCGGGAATTGACGGACAAATGATTGATAAAATCGGTTTTTCCTTCGTACCAGAAAAGCGGCTCCAAAATTTAGGGATTGATGATTACCCCCTGACTGGATATGGCACTGAAGCCGGCGAACAACTTGTCCAACAAAAAGTAACGAGCATACCGGACAGAATTCGTGACTACCTCAAGAATCCTGACCTCACTTTTGAATGGCTGGACCATCATCTTTGTCATACGGTGAGTGCTGTAGCTGTTTCACCCTATAATGAATCTGCGGTGATGGTGATTGATGGGATTGCCGAATTTGACACGATTTCTTTGGGTTATACCTTAAATGGAGAAACCAGACGGATTAAACGGTTTACTTATCCCAATTCATTGGGCTTTTTATGGGAGAAAATCGCCCGCTATTTGGGCTTTACCAAATATGATGCGGGTAAGATTATGGGCTTGGGAGCTTACGGGGATAGTGAACGATTTTATCAGGCTTTTCGAGAATTTATCGAACTCGGTCAAGGTGAATTTCGGATTGATAACCAGATATTACAGATTCGGTCTGATGATTTTAGCCCGTTGGAAAAGCTATTTGGACGACAACAACGGACTGCATCCGAACCCGTTATCTTAGCCCATGCCAATGTTGCCGCCGGACTGCAAAGAATTACCGAAGAAGTTATGTTGGACTTGGCTGGATTTTTATACCATCAAATTGAACCCCGTACCAAAAACATCTGTTTGTCGGGTGGGGTAGCCTTAAACTGTCAGGCCAACGCTAAATTAGCCCAACAAGGATTGTTTGAAAATATCTTCATTCCCCCACATTGTAATGATGCCGGCACCAGTATTGGTGCGGCCTTATATTTAGCCCAGCAAACTGATGAGGTTAAACCAACGCCCTATTTTATTCCTTTTTGGCAAACCGGATTTAAGGAAAAGGAGATTTTGTCCGCCTTGCAACCGACCTCCTATCAGTATGAACGATGTGATGATATTCATGCCAGAACCGCAAAGTTGTTGCATCAAGGTAATATTATTGCCTATTGTCATGGCGCGGCTGAGATTGGCCCCCGGGCGTTGGGTAACCGGAGTATTCTAGCCGCACCAGATTTGTTTATGGTTAAAGAGATTCTCAACTTCAAGGTGAAGCGGCGAGAGTTTTTCAGACCATTGGCTCCGATAATCTTGCGGGAGTATCTGACCGACTATTTTGAGTTGCCATTTAACTTTTCACCGGCTTTGTACTACATGCTGATGACTTTGAAAGTGCGAACTGAACAACGAGATAGGATACCGGGCGTAACCCATATTGATGGCACAGCCAGAGTGCAGGTGGTTGATGAGGTGATTAATCCAAACTTATATCACTTATTACAGGCTTATTATGAGCAGTCTGGCCTGCCGATTTTACTCAATACTTCGTTCAATCATCAAGAACCGATTATTCATAGCCCTCGCGATGCGGTGCAAACCTTTGGTAAAATAGAAATATTGAACCACTTAGGAATGAGGATTTTATAAAATCCCAAACTTAAGTTGGTAATAAATCCCAAA
>JAOZSV010000437.1 GCA_029939505.1 Thiotrichaceae bacterium
CTGCCCCCAACGAGATTGCCATCAAAAAGGATATTGCCCAATTCCTTGATGTGCCGGAAAGTACTCTCAATAGTTTTCTTAGAAAACATAAGGGCGAAATTGAGCCATTGAAACTGGATTCGGCAACCATTCGTTCCTTTGGTGGGAAAGCGTCACAGATGAATGGCTATCACCTGGATGAGGTTACTAAAATCGCTTTGGGAATGGATAGCGTTGTTGGTATCGAACTCAAGAAAAAGGTGTTTGGGGAAATCGGTCGTTTTGCTAAACCGAGTACTTCTTTGGAAGTGCAATGGCGAGAAGTGTTGTCCAACGTTTTTGAGGGCTTTGATTTACATTTCAACTATCCGATTGGTTCATACAAAGTGGATTTCTTCGTGGCAAAACTGATGTTGGTTTTAGAATGCAACGGTTATTGCCACCGCTATTATGATGATGAACAAGAAAAAGTGCGGGAGAAATTGATTACTCAAAAGTATAGCTTAGTTCGCTTTCACCACAAAATCAATTTGGAAACACTTTTCAACGGCATTTTGCAAGCGAAACCCGGTTCGACGGTTAGATTATATGATTTAGAACAGCTTGGGCAAGAAATGCCTTTTAATATTAATCCATTAAATAGTCAGGGCTTAATTTAGCGTTTTAATCAGAATCAATGAAGACGTTGGGATTTTTAGAAGTTTTTTTATAAATTATTAATTAAATCAATAGGTTAAATATACTTTAATGATGTAGTTGGTTTAAGAAATCCGATTTTTTCAAAAATCGGATTTCTTGATCATTTTCTCCACTGATAAGTACAGCGAATTGGCGAAATAAACGAATTTTTCAAACCCATAATTCGTTTATTTCGTTAATTCGCTGTACTCTCCTATCGTCAATCCGTTTATTCCGTTAATCCGTTGTACTCATTATGAAAAAACAATATAAAACGCCACAGGATTGGTATGATTCCAATAGAAGCCAATTGAGAAAATACAAATCAGAATGGATTGCTTTCACAAATGAGGGCGTTATTGTACATGATAAAGATATTTTTAAAGTCGCTAAGGCAACTGATAATCTTCCCGATTCTCAGTACATCATGGATTATATTTTTGACAGCGATTTTGTTGAGCCTGTGCGGTTTCTTCCAGTTGTGACGAAAAAAAACCAAGTTTCTGCCAGAAACTTGGTTTTTCAGAATTGATAGAAATCCGATTTTTTGAAAAAATCGGATTTCTTGATTCGCGTTTTTTTCCTAAAAATTTGGGAATGATTCTAGGCTATGAACTTGCTGTAGCTGAAAGGCTTAGTCAAGCTGAAGGTATTGGTGGTTATGTCGAGTATGCCCTGCGAGAGATAGAAATACAACTTGATTCTCACATCTTTACTGCGCCCGTTGCTTGGATGCAAACCGATGCGTATCAAGATATTCTCTTAGGCAGAGAAGTGGTATTTGATTTGTTTGATGTTGAATTTAAACAAGCGGAGGAAAAAATTATCTTTAAGAAAAGATAATGAACAAGTGTAGGGCTGGTATTGAGTATAAGTACAGCGGATTGGCGGTATAAACGGATTTTTTCAAACCTATAATTCGTTTATTTCGTTAATTCGCTGTACTCTCTGTCTTAGTCATTTTAATGTTAAAATATTGGTAACGACTCAGTCTTAAAGCGTTTTCGAGGTTTTCGTTTTTTTTGAAAAAAAAACGAAAACCTCGAACTCCAAGACGCACAAAGCTGAAGCGTTGTACTCCAAGACGCACAAAGCTGAAGCGTTGTATTCCATTTCACTATTCACCATATTATTATGCAAGGACCTTATCCCATTTTTTGCCGAGGCCATTCGGGTGGTCGGTTAGTTTGTGATGCGTTTATTCGTAACGGTGTTGACATGGGGCATG
>JAOZSV010000083.1:0-6577 GCA_029939505.1 Thiotrichaceae bacterium
CGGGAACTTACACCCCGCAAGACATGCCAAGCTTCGCTTGGCGCTCCCACCCTACTTTTGATGATTTTTGACTTATGTATAACTGCACACTGGTGTGGGAACGAGAAAATAGAATAATAATGCCACTATTAATCCTCATATTAATCATTTTTGCCTTAGCTTTCCTTTTTTCTATGTTGGGATTGGGTGGGGCAATGCTATATATCCCCGTTTTAAACGGGTTCGGTTTTGACTTTAAAACCGTTGCTATCCCAACTGGCTTATTTTTGAACGGAGTCACCGCCCTTTCTGCCGCCATTTCTTATGCCAAAGCTAAAATGGTGGATTTCAAAGGAGCGGTCCCTATGATTATCACCTCCTTTATTGGTGCCCCCATTGGTGCCATGTGTACTCGCTCTGTTTCCACCGAGACTTTAATCGTGTTATTTGCCATCGTGATGATTGTCGCGGGAACACGAATGTTATTGAGTGCTAAAAAGCCGGAACCAAAGGAATTATTGCCCTTTCATCAACGAGCAATGATTACCGGCACTGGTGGATTATTTATCGGATTGATCGCTGGATTATTAGGTATCGGAGGTGGTTTTCTGTTTGTGCCGATGATGATTGCTGTGGGCTATCCGACTAAAACGGCTGCGGCGACTTCAGCCTTTGTGGTGATTTTTTCCTCATTTTCAGGATTTGCAAGCCATGTTGCCGAAAGTCATTTTGATTGGTCATTTTTATTCTACTGTTCAATTGCAGTCATTATTGCCTCTCAAATTGGAGCCAAAGTGATGAGGGAAAAAATGAAGGTGCAATGGATAAAGCAAATGTTTGGCGTTTTGCTGATTTTTGTGGCGATTAAGTTATTTTGGAATATTTTCTTTTAATCACTGATGTGACGCAAGGTGCTTCCAAGCCAGGTGGGCAACGTGGTTGCCCAGCACAGGCAAAAGGGTCAAACTTCAAAACACGCCTCCTGTTATGTGAATTTGGAATGGATTGGTTTCTCAAATGCGAATAAAGAATTCGAGGCTTACCGTTTTTTTAAAGAAAAAATGGTAAGCCTCGAACCGATATTATCATTTCAACATTTTCACCGATTTGATTTTCGTGAAGATTAAACCCAAGTTTCTAAAAAAACGGGAGGTTATTTCGTAACCATTCCTTAACAAAGTAAAATATGACCGTTCCAATTATGACTATTATCCCAACGTAAAAAATTTTTTTAAGTAGCCAAAGCACTAATTGGGATACTATCCAGCCGACAAGAAACCCTATCGTTAGACCAGTGATTCCAGTATCAGGTAGATATTTGAAAGCTAAGAATGCGCCATAAAGCCCTAATATCAAAGCCAAAGCCATTTGAAATAAGACGTACCATTTGCTTTCTTCTTTTTTCACTAATTGTATTTCTTCTTTTGCCATATAACCTCACTAAATCAGTCCAATTCCTAACAGACTAAATAAGACAGAAAATAGCGCATCGACTACAATCACAAGAAAAATCGATTGCACCACGCTGATAGTCACCTGTTTGCCCACCACATCTGCGCCGCCTTCTTTAACTTGAAAACCTTGATAACAGCCGACTAATACAATAGCTGCTGCAAAGACGGGGGCTTTACCAATGCCAATTAAATAATTAGTCAAAGAAACCGATTCAGGAAAACGCGCTAAATAATCGCCCATGCTCACATTAAATGATAAGCTGGCAATGATCATACTGCCAAAAATACCCACAATATCAGCATAAGCACATAATAGTGGCATCAAAACCATCAGGGCTAATAATTTGGGCAATACTAATAATTCCATCGGGGCAATACCCAGAGTGCGAAGGGCATCAATTTCTTCCGTCAGGTGCATGGTGCCAATTTGTGCCGTATAAGCCGAACCACTACGCCCTGCGACAATTATCGCTGTTAATAACGGTGCCATTTCACGTAGCATCGTTATTCCGACTAAATCGACTATAAAAATATTCGCGCCATAAGTGCTTAACTGGGAGCCGCCCTGAAAAGTCAGCACGATTCCTGTTAGAAACGTTAATAAGCCTACAATAGGTAAGGCTGTTACTCCATCCGAATATAAATTAGCAAATAGGGTTTTCCAACGAATATGGGAGGGCGAAATGATTGAATGTAATAATACGATAAAGGTTTCACCGACAAAGGCTAAAAAATCAGTGATTTGATTTAAGCCTTGACAAGTCCATCGCCCAAGCCTTTCTAAGAAAAAAGGGGGCTTAGGTGGCGCGTTCTGTGGGTGACTGTTATTTGCCACTATTTGCAATAAGTCGGTATGATGCGCTTTAAAACCTTGTAAGATAACAGATTGTCCTACTTTTTCTAAGGCTTTTTTGCTGCGAAACAGTAATAATGCGCCTGCTGTATCCATTGCTTGGATAGCACTGCCTTCAATAGTCACCGCAGAAGCGGTTGGTTTCGAGGTTTGAGTTTTTTTATCGAAAAAACTCAAACCTCGAAAAGAAAATTTCTCCCGCTCTAATTGTTCAATACCATCCAATGTCCAATCGCCTTCACAGCGTATCGTATCATATTGCTCTGTGAGTTTTAAAGTCGCGTTTTTTTCCATAAATAATGATAAGTGCCAATGTCGTTCTGGAGTATAAGCCCAAGCTGAGAGCTTCATAAAACTTTGTGGTAATAACCAATTAACTAATTGAAGTATAATAATTTACATTATATTATAAAACCAGTCATTAATAATTTAAGATGGAACAATCAATTACTCTCAATTTGTCTTATGACTTATCTGATTCAGATTGGAAAAAAGTGATGTCTGTCTATAAACAAATGGACGGATGGATTGATAATAGGGATTTCCCTTATTGGTTCGGTACTGAAGAGGATGATCAATGTATCACCGCATCAATTGAGCCTAGTGGCTTAGTCGTTACTGGAAACGTAAACGAGAGTGTTTGGTTCGGCTGGGTTACCGTTTTATGCTCAAAATTGACATTGGCTCTAAGCAGAGAAATACATGATGCTGAGTCTTAATCTTAGTTGTGTAGAGTGGTTTCGATGCTTTAGCCAAGTTAAAGTAGGGTGGGTAGAGCGAACGCTCCACCCACCATCATCTATCTGAAAAGTGAAAAGGTGGGTTTCGTACCTCTACCCACCCGACGCTGCGTGAATCCAAAGCCGGTAGGGGAATGAACTTTCTATCTCTCGTCTCTCTCGTTCCAAAATTCTGTTTGGGAACAAGAAAAATATCAACTTTCCTGACCCACACAAACAATTTTCATAGAATTTGTGCCACCGATGATACCCTGTAAGTCACCTTTAGTAATAACAACCAAATCTCCTTCACTGACTGCACCACGTTTTAATAGCTCTTTGATAATAATCTTGTTGGCTAACACGGGATCATGCACCTGAACATCTTCAAAAGGGATAGAATGTACTCCGCGATATAAAGTCACTCTACGACGAGTACAAATATCACGAGAAATCGCATAAATAGGGATAGCCGTATTAATACGAGACATCCAAAGGGCAGTTGAACCGGATTCGGTAAGTGCAGCAATTGCTTTGATATTTAAGTGATTTGCAGAATACATCGTTGCCATTGCAATCGCTTCATCAATGCGCCCAAATTGGGTAGCCACCCGATGATCAGAAACTTGTGTGACGGGTTGTTTTTCAGCTTCACGACAAATACGGTCCATTGCAATAATTGCTTTTTCTGGAAACTGGCCAGCCGCCGTTTCTCCAGAAAGCATTACCGCATCCGTACCGCCAAATACCGCATTAGCCACATCAGAGACTTCTGCACGGGTAGGAATCGGATTTTGAATCATTGATTCCATCATTTGCGTCGCGGTAATAACGACTTTGTTTAAATCTCTTGCTTGTTTAATTAACTGCTTTTGATAAGCAGGTAAACTGGCATCACCAATTTCAACGCCCAAGTCACCGCGTGCAATCATCACGGCATCAGAAGCATTGATAATTTCTTTGGCATTTTTTAAGGCTTCGGCGCGTTCAATTTTGGCAATGATGCCGCCTTTACTTCCTGCCGCTTCAAATAATTGACGGGCTTCTTGAATATCCGTCGCTTTTCTGGGAAAAGACACGGCAAGATAGTCAACATTCATTTCAGCAGCTAATGCAATATCCGTTTTATCTTTGTGCGTTAAAGCGTCGGCAGACAGTCCACCACCTTGACGGTTAATGCCTTTGGAATTTGATAAAGTCCCCCCCACGAGTACTTTACAATGAATTTGGGTTTCCGTGATTTTTTTGGTTTTTAAAACGATACGCCCATCATCTAAAATTAAAATATCATCTTTGCGAAGATCTTTAGACAATTGTTTGTAAGTAATCCCCACCTGAGTTTGGTCACCATCTCCACTGGCCAATGTGGCATCTAAGGTAAATGGATTGCCCTCTTCTAAGAAAATTTGACCGTTTTGAAATCGTTCAATCCGAATTTTAGGGCCTTGTAAATCGGCAATAATTCCTATTTCTTTGCCATAAGCATTGGCATAAGTCCGAATGGCTTCAATTCTACGTCGGTGATCCTCTGCGGTTTGATGAGAAAAATTTAAACGGACTAAATCAATACCGGCTTGTACAATGCTATCCAACACTTTAGGATCGTCTGTTGAGGGTCCTAGGGTGGCAATAATTTTGGTTCTTCGGAACATCTGTTGTTTCTCTATATAACAATGGTGAATGGTGATAGGCAAACACTTTTGTGTGGAAAAAACCTGACAGGTTTCCAAAACCTGTCAGGTTCGCTGCACGTTGACCCACACTTTTTGAGAAGATACGATAAAAGTATTTTCTGCTTCTGATAATAAACTATAGAAGGGTTCCTGCAAGTTGTCAAGCACTTCTTCTAAAGAATTTAATTCCACCAAGCTCTGCAAACTGCGATTAAGCCTGTAAGCAGGGCGTTGCACCCACGTTGCCCACCCTACATGGCTAAAGCTACAAGGATTGTATGTAAACAAGGATAAGACTAGAAAATAGGATTTTTATTGAATTTTAACTTTTTATTTTGTAACGACTCAGGTAGTGCCTCATTATTAATTAAGTACAACGGATTTGAGAAATAAACGGATTAAATCAAAGGAGGATTTAGAGTCATCAAGTGTCTCTGACACTTTCACCTTGAATCCATCCGTTTTATTCCCTAATCCATTCGAGGCTAAAGTTTTTTGAAGAAAAACGCGGCGAGTACCCGTTGCATGGAATCAACCAGTTTAAGTTGCCCAAGTTGCCCCGCTCATGACGTTTTTCCACCACCTCCAAAAGACACTTTACATCAATCCGTTCTTGAAGTTCATGAAATTCTCTTTTAAATCACCGAAAATAATTTTCAAGTGATTGTTTAAACTGATATTTTTTATTCATCACCGACAATATCAACATAATAGCCACACTAAAAAACGGTCTATTAAGACATCCACTATTCATGCGAGTTTTAGTTTTTACTGATGATAAAAACTCAAACCTCGAATGTACTCCAAAATACAAAGCTAAAGCGTTGTACTCCATTTTCAATGGAGTTTTAACTCTTAATTCGCATTCTTTATGAACCTATCCGGCCCTATTCAAAAATGCGGAACCATGAATAAAAATCGTTTGGTTTTTAACCAAAAAACGAGGGTTAAGAAATCCGATTTTTTGAAAAATCGGATTTCTAAGCTCAAAAATGAATAGTGAGATAGGTTCTTTTGTTTTTAACCAAAAAACGAGGGTTAAGAAATCCGATTTTTTAAAAAAATCGGATTTCTAAGCTCAAAAATGAATAGTGGGATAGGTTCATCTTGTTTTATCCTTGTTTATATGCAATCCTTGTAGTTATTGGTAAAAAACTTGAACATCAAGTATCACTAAACTCACTTTGAAAAAGAGCGGAAAAATAGGAATCACAAAATGTTTAAAACAACAATTAGGCGAAAGAAAGATAAGGATTTGAAGGCGGCGAAGTGGCTTGATGAACTACGGCTTGATGAACTACGACAATCTTACGCCGAGACACCTCATCTCCTTGCCGAGCGTCTTTCCGATATTGCTCAAGAGCAGACTAAAATTAAAAAGTTGGCACTGCTTGAAGAGGCTTTTAAACTCAGCCCTGATCATCCGACGATTCTCAATCGCTATGGTTATGCTTTGGCTAAATTCAAACCTGAACAAGTTGAAAAAGCGTTTGAACTGTTTGAACGCGCTGTGAAAATCGATCCTTCAATGGTTGCTACTTTTTATAAATATGGTTTAGCTTTAGAAAAGTATGATCAAGCAGAGAAAGCCTTTGAGATGTTTGAACGGGCGTTGCAACTTGAGCCAAATAATTATAAGGCATTGAATAGCTATGCCATCGCACTCACTCATCATGGGCGGGCTGAAAAGGCTTTTGATATGTTTGAGCGTTCATTACAACTCAATGCCAATGACCTCATCGCGTTGAATAGCTATGGCAAGGCGTTAGCGGAGAAGGGCGATTTCCAAAAAGCCTTTGAGATGTTTGAGCGTTCATTACAAGTGGATGCCAATAACATCACCACGTTGAATAGCTATGGCAAGGCGTTAGCGGAGAAGGGCGATTTCCAAAAAGCCTT
>JAOZSV010000083.1:6677-13004 GCA_029939505.1 Thiotrichaceae bacterium
TGAAATGTTTGAGCGTTCATTAGAAGTGGATGCCAATAACATCATCACGTTGACTAGCTATGGCAAGGCGTTAGCGGACAATGGCGAGTTTCAAGAGGCTTTTGACAAGTTTGAGCATTCATTACAAGTGGATGCCAATAATACCTTCGCGTTGACTAGCTATGGCTATGCGCTGGCAGCCGATAACGATTTCCAAAAAAAAGCCTTTGATCAGTTTGAAAAGTCTTTGCAAATTAATCCTGATAATCACATTGCCTTATTTATGTATGCCACCGTATTAGAAGCGGCACAGAGATATAAAGAGGCTATCTCTCACTTGGAAAAAATAATAAGGCTTGATGATCTGTCGCTAGGTTACAGGAGGAATTTTATTCTCCTCAAATTAGGGCAACTTTGCTATCTCGCCAAACAGGAAGCCAATGGCAAAAAATATTTTGATGAGGTGATTAAAAATGCCAGACACACCGACGTTGGGCGCTTAGAAGCCGCAAAGCATATTCTCGCCATTAAGCCATATAGTCAAGAAGCCACTGATTTATTAAGAAAAATTATTGAAACCTCTCCCAATCACACCCAAGCCTTGAGAATGTTATCCTTAGACTTAAAGCCAAAGGGTTATTTTGAAGTGTTTAAGACTGCTGAAAGTGCATTGACAGATAGCAAAATGCTCAATCGGGCAATGTATCACAAAATACTCAATGAAATCAGTATGTTAAAAGCGATTGCTTACCAGATTGTTAAGGATGATAGAGCCAGTGATGTGTTATCCAAAGTCATTAAAAGCATTGAAAGCACTTATGAAAAGATGACTCAGCGGCGGCATGAGGAAGAAACCAAGATTGAGCAAATGCCCACTGATAACTATGAAGCAATCGTCACGATTATTTCACAGACAGCGCATGACGTTGCTGATATTGTCAATAATGAACTGGCTATCATCAAAGCTCGTCTTCAGCGGGTGCTGAAAAAATTGAACCAAAGCCAAAAAGATCGTCTTTTTCACAAACTGGAAAAATTATTACAACGGATTGAAAGCACAGAAACGGCTTTAAATGATTTGAAATCCGTCAATGAAGGGCTTAATCTGCATAACAATACCTTTAAAGTCAAAACGCTTTTTGAAACTTGGCAAATTGAACCTTTGCAAATGGTATCGACACTCAAACACGCAACCTTATCATTTGATATCCAAAATGGGGATTCTGAATTTGTTGGCGATAAAGAAAAAATCAAGAGCTTTCTCAGTGAATTGATGGAAAACGCGCTGAAACATAATCCTGAACAAGCGGATTTGGAGATAGCGATTTCATCAAAAAATATAGAAAGTGCCGCCCGGATAACTGGCGAAATCCTGCATAAAAAAATACTGAACGCAAACGCAAAAGAATCCCTCCTGATCATCTTTCGTGATAATGGCAAAGGCATTCCACCCAAAAAAAAGAAATCAATATTTTTAGCGTTAGAAACCACATCAAAAGAAGGCAGTGGGCTAGGCTTATTTATTATCAAAAGAACGATAGAAAAAATGAAAGGGCATATTATTGAAACTGGCAAAGAAGGCGCACGCTTTAGAATCGACATCCCTTATGGAGAACAATAATGCAAGACTTAGACGTTTCCAATATCCATCTATTATTGGTTGAAGACAACCCCGACTATTTGGAACTGTTAATAGAAGAATTAGACGATTTTGGTTATCAACATATCGAAACCGCGACTAATCCTGATGAAGCCAAAGAAAAATTGAATCAACACCTGTTTGAAGTCATTGTCGCTGATATGAGACTTGACGGAGACAGCAATGGCGGATTTGTGGTATTTGATGAAGTTCAGAAACGCAATATCACCGCAGCTCTCATTATTCTCACCGCCAACGACACGGTAAAAGATTGCCGCCACGCCTTTAAATTAGGTGCGGGAGACTACATTTCCAAGAATACGCAAGGGAATGTGTTTGAGATATTGCACGACTCTATCCAAGAATCCATAACCTACCTCAACCGGTGGGGCAATCGCAAAGATGAAATGTGGCTCAAAGAAAATAAAGCGGCTCTGTTAGCGCAATATCATAACCAATACGTCGCGGTGATCAATAACCAAGTGATTGAATTTGCCGAAACGGAAGAAGCTCTAAAGAAGCGGATTCGTGAACGGAAATTGCCGCTGTTTTTGCTGGTTATCCAAAAGATTGAAGCGGAAACACCGCAACCCCCGTCGATAAAAGATTTGTTACCACAAGAAGAAAGTGACACGCTGGAATTTAAAAGCACATTGCAATGGGATGTCAAAAAAAGTGGTAAAAATGAAGAATTACGATTTGAAGTGCTGGGTACGATTATTGGTTTTATGAACCATGAAGGCGGTACATTACTGATAGGCGTACAAGATGATCACCGCGTGTTGGGCTTAGAGCCAGACTTAAATCTATTGGGGCAAAGCAAAAACCTTGATGACTTCCAACAACTGCTAAACAACCTCATCAGTGATCGCATCGGCTCTGCATTTGCCCCACTGATCAAAATCAGCTTTGAAAAGGTTGAAGACAAGGAAATTTGTGCAATTGATGTTAAAAGAGCGGCGGAACCCGTTTTTTTGGATGCTCAAGAAGGAAAACAGCGCGTCAAAAAATTCTATATTCGTCAGGGCAATACCACCCGTCTGCTTGATGTTGAAGAAACGCACCATTATATTCGATTGAATTGGAAATAAACGTAGGGTGGGTAGGAGCGAAGCGGCACCATTTATCAATAATTAATCTTGAATGGTGGTGGTGGGTAGAGTGGAGTCCAAACCTTTAGATTTGGAAGTGTTCGAGGTTTGAGTTTTTTTTCAAAAAAACTCAAACCTCGAATTGATTTTAAACGACATAATCCAAATCTGAAGGTTTGGACTCCAAGACTTAACTTAATGGCAGTGATCCGACGCTTGCTGAATACGTGGTGTCTGGTGGGTTTCCACTTCGTTCCTACCCACCCTACAACTCAATGCCATTAAGTTAAGCCAGGGCGAACACGCAGGTTCGCCCCTACCGCCTCTGAATACGTTGTGTTTTGTAGGGGCAGACCTGTGTGTCTGCCCTATTGTTTAAAATCAAATAGATATGCAAATTTATAAAATAAAAAAATTAAAAGTCACTCATTTTAGACTAATTGATAAGTTAAACATCACTTTCAATAAAGATATTAATGTCATTATTGCAGATAATGGTGCCGGAAAAACGACTATTTTAGATGCGATTGCAATTGGATTTGGAGCGATGCTGACTAAATTTCCAAATATTAAAGGAATGACTTTTAAAAAGAGTGATTTAAGAATCAACTCTGAAAATAAACTCGAACCTTTTATGAGAATAGAGATTGAATCAACTGAAAATGTTTTATGGGATAGAACTTACAAAAGAGATAGTACAAAGAAAACCTCTGTACTCATTCCTAAAGCGAGAGGATTAAAAGAGTTAAATAATTTTATTGATACAATTATTGATAATGAAAATGAAGATATTCCTTATGCGATGCCTTTAATTATCTATTATGGTACAAATAGAGCCGTTTTTGATTCTCCTGTCAGAAAAGGAAACTTCAAAAAATCTTTTAACCGGTTTGAAGCGTTAAATGGCGTGTTAAACAGTCATGCCAATTTTCATCGTTTTTTTCAATGGTTTTATACAATGGAAAACTGGGAAAGACAAAAGCAGCAAGAAAGAAAGGATTTTTCATACAAATTAAATGAATTAACCGCTGTTAGAGAAGCCATTGAAAGTATGTTACCCAAATTTAAAAATCCAAGAATCGAAATTAATCCATTGAGATTTGTTGGAGATTGGGAGCAAGAAGATGGCACTATCAAAAAGTTTCAAATAGAACAATTGAGTGATGGTTACCGTACTGTTTTAGCGATGATAATGGATATATCAAGTCGTATGTCAGAAGCAAATCCTCAACTTGGAAATCATTCTCAAACGATAATTATGATTGATGAGTTAGATTTGCATTTGCATCCTAAGTGGCAACAAACCATTTTATCTGATTTAACACGAACATTTCCTAATGCACAGTTTATTGTGACTACGCATACAAATTTTATCAACCGTCAAAAAAGAATACATATTTATCTTAGAAAATGGTTCAATGAAACAACCTTTTCAAAATCCGTATGGAAAAAGAAGTGTAGTCGCCCTAGAAGATTTAATGGGAAGTCGTTCGATGCCACCAAAAGAAGTGGTAGAAGAGGTTGGATTACTCAATATCTATAATTAGATGAGCCGATTACTCTTGATATTTTAAAAGAGCAATCTTTTCATCCGCCCCAAGGATTTCGCTATTGTAGGGCGAGTGAAGCTGCGTGGTTCAAAGAAATTGCTATCATGCTCAACGAATGAATGTTATAATAGCGTTTTTCGTTTGAGTTAAATACAAAAATAGGGCAACCATAAAGGATTGCCCCTACTCAAGATGTACTTAACTCAAAAGGTAAATGCTATAGCATTTTTCCCTTGCGTCAACGACATCACTCGTCGGGGCAAACACGCATGTTTGCTCTATATTTAATCAAAGCGAAAAGTGTTATATTATCTAGAAATTGACTAACCAACTATAAAACCAAAGAACATACATACCATGAGGGCTGACGAAAAAGAGATTGAATCAATAATCGAAGGGAAAAGACAATACGTCGTCCCTTTATTTCAACGTGCTTATGTGTGGGAGAAGAAGCATTGGCAAACGCTATGGGATGATCTCATAGATTTAGCTTCTTCTAATGAGCTTAACGAGAACCATTTTTTTGGTTCTTTTGTGACGATGCCATTAGAAGAAAATAAACGAGTTAATCAGTTTCTATTGATTGATGGCCAACAACGTCTGACAACTATTTTTTTGTTATTGGCAATTATACGTAATGAAGCGGAATCAAAAGCTCTAACTTCAGAATTGGCTGATGGAATTAAACATGACTATTTGCTCAATACTTTCCGTGATGGCAGTATCAAACTACGTCTCACAAAGTTACAAGGTGATGAAGCCTGTTTTGAACAAATCATACGTGGTAAAGAATGTACCATTGACAATCGTATTAAAGACGCTTTTTCCTTTTTTAGCAAGCTTGTGTCTAAAACGACAGTTGCTCTTGAAACGTTAACCCAAGTTATCACCCGTAATCTAAGGGTTGTTCACCTAGAATTAGATAAAGGGGATGATCCGTATAAAATCTTTGAAAGCTTAAATGCTAAAGGTGAGGAACTTTCTCAGGCTGATTTGATTCGTAACTATTTCTTTATGCGAATTGACGAAGAATTAGTACAAGAACATTATGATGCTTATTGGCAGCCCATACAACAAAAATTGGGTGATAATCTGAGCGAATACATGCGCCATTATTCCATGAAAGATGGTGCAATGGTTAAAAAAAATGAAGTTTATTTTACCTTGAAAAAGCGTAATGATAAACTGAAAACTTCAGATGAAGTCGTCAATTCATTAAAAGATTTGGCGAAATTTGCGAATTACTATGAAAAATTGCTTTACCCCGTTAAAGAAAAAAATCCGGGGATTAGAGAACGTATTTTTCGGTTAAATCAAATCGAAATTACGGTGGCTTATCCTTTTGTGTTAAACCTTTATGCTGGTTATGAGAAACCACAAGGTATTTCGGAATATCAATTTACTGAAATACTTGATTTACTGGAGAATTTTTTAGTACGTCGTTTTATTTGTAAAGTCCCAACTCATGGCTTAAATAAAATTTTTCCTTACCTTTATGGAAGGTTACCACAGTACGATGATTTTGTGGAGGGCGTGAAAAGAGAGCTTTCTAAACAGGAATTCCCAGAAAATTCCAAATTCGTTGACGCTTTCAAAACGGTTAAGTTATACAATGGAACTGCTAGAAGTCGTAAAAAAGCTAAGCTTTTGCTTGGACGGTTAGATGCTTTTCAAAATAAGGAACCAGTTAATGTGAGCCATAGTGACATTACTATTGAACACGTTATGCCGCAAAAATTAACGCTTGAGTGGAAAAAAATGTTGGGCGATGATTGGCAAACTATCCACAAAACACTATGTGATACCATTGGTAATTTAACCCTTTCAGGGTATAATCAAAAATTGGCTCGGTTAGAATTTTCCAGAAAAAAGGAAATCTTGCAAGAAAGCAACTTTCGTTTGAACCGCTATTTTGCTAATTTAAGAAAATGGGATGAAGAGGCTATCAGAAAACGTGCTGATAGTTTGGCACAGATCGCCTTAAAAATTTGGCCTTACTTCGCTGAAGCACAAACAGATTCAAATTTGACTGCCCATGATATGAGAGTCGGTGAAGCACAAACAGATT
>JAOZSV010000083.1:13104-20531 GCA_029939505.1 Thiotrichaceae bacterium
ACAGATTCAAATTTGACTGCCCATGATATGAGAGTCGGTGAAGCACAAACAGATTCAAATTTGACTGCCCATGATATGAGAGTCGGTGAAGCACAAACAGATTTAAATTTGACTGCCCATGATATGACAGGGAGAAGACCTCTTGCGGTTATCATTATGGGTAATTATTATCCCGTGTTGTATTGGCGTGATGTCATGCAAAAAACGTTGGAAGTCATAATAGACAGAGATGCAGATGCCTTTAAAAAAATAACAGAAAAATTTCCGAGATATGTCGCTGCTGGGGAAAATAATTTTCGTTCTCCTCGTAAACTATCGAATGGTGCTTATATTGAAACTAACCTGAGTGCTCCGAGTATTTACAATTTCTGTCGTGAAGTCATCGAATTCTCTGGGTTGCCGAGTCGTGATTGGCAAGTGAAACTGGTTAATTAATTATAGCATTTACCTTGTGCGTTAAGTACATTTTTTGTAGGGGCAATCCTTTATGGTTGCCCTTTTTTGTATTTCACCCAAACAAAAAACGCTAATGAGCAAAAAAACTGAATTACTTGAACCTATTTTTCCGGGTGAAATTTTATGTGAGGAGTTTATGCGCCCTTTGGATATAAGTATCGATCAGCTTTCCTTTGATACAGCTATATCGAAACAAACCCTCACCGACATCATACAAGGTAAAGGTGCCATTACAGCAGAAATTGCCCTGAAGCTGGGCGAATATTTTTGCATTTCACCCGATTTATGGTTGGGATTACAAACGGATTACGAATCGCGCATAGCAAAACATAAGGTTTTTAAGTTCCCACGTATTATTGTAGAAAACCAATCAAGAGGTGCTGGTTTTCAATTTGCTTGAGACAGAACGTCAACGTCAAGGATGGCATTTTTAATTTTTTCCCAAACTCTCATCAACTTTCTTTGGGAACGAGTACCGCACTGCAAACAGTATCCTATCAAAATTTGGTGGTATCTCTTAATGTAGGGTGGGTCGAGCGATAGCGAAACCCACCGTTACGTTGAAAAAACGTTGAAAAAATGGTGGGTTGTAACGAAGTTCCTACCCACCCTACATTTTACTTACGACATTTTACTAAAGCGACTCCTCTAACATCCGTTCTAAAGCCAAACGCGCTTGCGCGGCGATTTCTGGTAACACTTTGATTTGATTGGCAATATTGCCTTCAAGCAGATTTTCCAGTATCCATAATAAATGTGCGGGATCAATGCGATACATGGTTGAACACATACAGACAACGGGTGCCATGTAATGAACGAATTTGCCTTCTGCTTCGCTTTCTCGTGCGAGACGATTGACTAAATTCACTTCGGTGCCAATGAGCCAACGGGTGCAGGGCGGTGAGGCTTTTACCGTTTTGATGATCAATTCGGTTGAGCCAATTTCATCGGATTTTTGACAGACTTCATAAGGGCATTCGGGGTGTGAAATGACTTTGCCTTGGGGATAGGTGGCTCGATATTTGTCAATATGTTCTGCGTGAAATTGTTGATGCACCGAGCAAAAACCATCCCAAAGGATGATTTTAGCGGCTTTAATTTCTTCTTGAGTTAAGCCGCCATAAGGTTTGTCAAAATCCCATACGACGATTTGTTCTAAGGGAATGCCCATACGAACGCCTGTATTACGCCCCAAATGTTGATCGGGAAAAAATAAGACTTTTTTGCGTTGACTAAATGCCCATTCTAAGACGCGCTGTGCATTAGATGAGGTGCAGACAATTCCCCCATGAGAACCACAAAATGCTTTTAAGTCTGCCGCTGAATTAATATAGGTGATGGGGGTAATATATTCATCAGCCGCTTGTATTGTTGATAGTTCACGCCAGGCTTGTTCAACTTTTTCCAAGTTAGCCATATCTGCCATTGAACATCCTGCCGCTAAGTCGGGCAAAATGGCGATTTGTTCGGGTGCCGATAATATATCAGCCACTTCAGCCATGAAATGCACACCGCAAAACACAATATATTCCGCACCAGATTGTGCAGCTTGACGCGATAATTTAAGAGAATCCCCAGTATAATCAGCATGTTTAAAAACTTCTTCACGTTGATAATGATGCCCTAAAATCACTAGGCGTTCACCGAGTGCCTTTTTAGCAGCCACAATACGCTCATGACATTGAGCGTCATTGAGGGATAAAAAATGATCAATAGAAAGTTTAGGAGTAGCCATAGTTTTTTTATTCTCAAGAAAAGCCAGGAAATCTCATTAATGTTATTATTATACTCGACTATCAAGTTTTTTTAACGGGCTAACTACAAGGATTGTATATAAGATTCGAGGTTCAAGTTTTTCTTCAAAAAACTTGAACCTCGAATGGATTAAAAACGCTAAGGTTTTAAATTCTGTTAATTCTTCAATTCTGAAAATTCTGATTCTAACAATGGAAAGTGATTTAAATCAATGAATTATAAAAAATTGTCCTGTACAAAGAGTTTTTCTTCAAAAAGCTAAAACCTCGGTAACTACTCAGCCTTGAATGAATAATTGGGTTCAGAGTAAAAGACCTGATATTTTGTCAGGGCTGTCCCTCAATGCCATTAAGTTAAGCCAGGGCGAACACGCAGGTTCGCCCCTACAATATTATGATACGCGGTGTTTTGTAGGGGCAGACCTGTGTGTCTGCCCTTAACTTAATGGCATTGGGGATGTCCCTGCCCTCATCATTTCGAGGCTAAAGTTTTTTTTAAAGAAAAAAACTTTAGCCTCGAAAAGAGTTTTGCAAGAACCTCAACAGACTAAATTAGAGAGAGAATTTAGCTGAACCTGCTTTGGCTTTTCGCCTTGAAATTGATTTCAAGGCGGAGTAGAAATTAGCTTCAGCAAGTCAATAGACAAAAATGTTGAGTGATGGATGGCAATAATTTACTTAGACTAAACAAAATGGTCAAGTGATGATAATCAATTTTGTTTATATTGATAAAATGAGTCCCTTTTTTTTAAAAAAAGCGTTATTTTTCAATATCTAACAATGGACTAAACATTTTAGATAATTGTCATCTTAATTTTTTCAGGTAGAATGGCATCAACTTAAATTTTTTTTAAGGTTGAGTTCATCACCTTTTTTTGAATAATTTTTTGTACAGGACATTTTTTATTGTTTTTGAGCTCTGTACAGGACAAAAAATGGTGTGTATTTATAACTAATTGATTTTGTGAGTAAAAATCTTCATAAAATAAGGAACGTGCATCAAATAATTTAGTCAACTTTAAAACCAGACCTGCCAGGTTAAAACAAAACCTGGCAGGTCAAGGGCCGCGACAAAACTTGATTTTGACCTGGCAGGTTTTCTTTTGAACCTGCCAGGTCTGGTTTTGACTTTGACTGAGTGATTTCATCCATTCCTTTCGAGGCTAAAGTTTTTTTAAAGAAAAAACTTTAGCCTCGAAGACTTATAAAAAAATGTCCTGTACAAAGGTTTTCGAGGCGAAAGTTTTTTCTTTAAAAAAAACTTTAGCCTCGAAAACACAAAAGGTTTTAAATTCTGTTAATTCTTCAATTCTGAAAATTCTGATTCTAACCATGAAAAGTGATTTAAATCAACTAATTATAAAATATGTACAAAGTTCATTATTGTCAATTGAATGATTAGCAACATTAACTCAACATGAGATCGAATGATGATTTAACAATTGATAATATGAGGGCAGAGATAAAAATTCGGTCACGTCAATCATCATTGCTCAAGTCACATTATCAATTCCCTTGAAAATTTTTTTTCAAAAAGGACTTGATATTAAAAAAATGGCCCTTATATAAAGTATATCCCCTATTTACCATCGTAAATTATGAGGGGCAGGCGTATAGTTTAGGTAATTGATGCGGTAATATTACCCGACTATATAAATACTTAACTGACTTTTAATTGGAGAACAAGTTTTTTTAAGCACTTTTTTAAATATATCAAGGCTGAAATGGTGGGCGTGGAATGAGACGAACTGGTTTTCTCTAGTGATCTCGCCACGTATCGTTTCATCAACGACGGGTATTGTTCAAGGTGTGAAGGCATCGAGCTTTGCCGTAATTTGAATAGATTGTGAAAGAAAAACGGGATGTCCTCTATTTTTAGCAATTCTATCATTCTTAAAATTGCTAATCATTTTAATCCCTTTGTTTAACCTGTAACAAGTGCCTTTGGGCATTTTGTTGTAATATTATCACTTTATTAAAGGAAATTTTATTATGATCAGACGATGTTATAGGCTAGTGTATAGCCTCATTTTTTTACTCACCATGGCGGTTAATGTGTCTGCCGATACCACAATGTCGGGAGCACCTATCACTGCTGATACAACATGGGCACTTTCAGGAAGCCCTTATATCGTGAATGGCAGTATCCTTGTCATGACAGGCGTAACGCTGACTATTGAGCCGGGCGTAGAAATCAGATTTGGTGATGGTAACTCATTTCAAGTAGAGGGAATGCTGGTTGCTGAAGGTACAGAAAGCCAAAAAATTACCTTCACTGCTAATAACAGCGCCGTCAACTGGGGCTATCTCCTTTTTAGTGATTCCAGTACGGATGCGACTTATGACATGGATGGGAACTACACGGGGGGTTCTATTTTAAAACACTGCATTGTCGAATATGCAGGTGGTGCTGATGTGGAAAACAACGGTGCTGTGAGATTGAATAACGCACATCCCTTTTTTGATCATATCACTATCAGAAATAACCAAGCCCCTGGTATTAAAGCTTGGGATATTTCTGGAACGCTCAAAATTATCAACAGCACTGTTAGTTATAATAGTTCATCTTCTTATGATGCTGGTGGAATTAATGTTGATGGTAAAGGGACAGGAAATGCTGTTTATATCTCTAACAGCACAATCGATAATAATATTGGAAAGCAGGGGGGAATTGCTTCAACTACCCAAAACGTTACTCTTAGGGATAACACGATTACCAATAATACTGCTTCGTATTCTGGTGGAGGAATTTATTTGCATTCTAACAGCAATGTTACTCTTAAGGGCAACACGATTACCAACAATACTGCTCGTGGAGAAGGTGGAGGAATTCATTTATATTCATCTAAAAGCATTGTTGTGGAAAATAACACAATGACCAGCAATACTGCTGGTGGAAATGGTGGAGGAATTTTTTTATTTTTTTCATCTAACAGCAGCATTGTGGAAAACACGATGACCAGCAATACTGCTAGAGATGGTGGAGGAATCTATGTTTCTGGTGGGAAAGTCACAATTTCAGACAACGCTATTGAAAATAATACGGCAACTGATGATGTGGGTGGTGCTTACTTGGATGGTTCTGACATCAAATTTTTCAACAACATTGTCAGTAGTAATATTGCTAAAGATAGTATTGGGGGAGTTGATATTATCCGTGGTACTGTTTCTAATAACCTTATTAGTAAGAATAGTGCGGAAAATGGTATCGGTGGAATATCTTTATACTCTGCCACGGTCACTAACAATACAATTGATGGAAATAGTGGGCTAAATGGAATAGTAACAATTAAACGTAATGGCACTTTCCAATACAACACTATCATAAACAACTCAACTACTAAGAGTGCTGATATTACCTCTACCATTTGGGTGGATGCTTCACTTCCCCTTATCAAATACAACAACATCTTTGGCAACACAGCCACTTACGAACTGTGGCATGATAACAAGCATGGCTCAAATAATGTGAGTGCAGAAAATAACTGGTGGGGAACCAACGATGAGTCAGCCATTTTGGCAATGATATACGATTATTTTGATAATTCTGAAAAAGGGAGGGTTAATTATGCGCCTTGGGAGAGTGCCATTCGCACAGATGCAGGTAAAGATGCTGTTCCACCACCACCTGATTTAACTTTGACAATCAACAAAGCAGGTAAAGGCAACGTCACTGGAAATGGCATTGATTGTGGTAGTGTTTGCACTAAGGAATACACGAAAAACACCGCAGTCATATTAACCGCAAAGCCCACAGAAGGGTATCTATTTGCTGGTTGGAGTGGTGCAGGTTGCTCTGGAACAGGAAATTGCACGGTGACGATGAATGAAAGTCAAACGGTGACGGCGACTTTTAACGAAGAAACACCTGCTTCTCCTCCCAACGCCGCTTTTTCTACTTCCGCAACACAAGGCGAGGCTCCACTTACTGTCACTTTAGATGCCAGCAGTTCGACTGATTCAGACGGCACAATTGTTAAATATGCGTGGAAGGCTTCTGATGGGCAACAAGCCGCTGGAAAAAATTCACAACTCACGTTTGCTCATGCTGGCAGTTATTCCATCACATTGACTGTAACAGACAATGATGGATTGACTCATACTGCAAAAGGCAACGTGATTGTGACACCAAAACCCGTTGCACCTGTTGCCAAATTAACTCTGTCTCCAGCGAAAGGCGACGCGCCCTTAACTGTATTGTTAAATGCCAGCAGTTCGACTGATTCAGACGGCACAATTGTTAAGTATGCGTGGAAGGCTTCCGATGGGCAACAAGCCGCTGGAAAAAATTCACAACTCACGTTTGCTCATGCTGGCAGTTATTCCATCACATTGACTGTCACAGACAATGATGGATTGACTCACAGTGCAAAAGGCAATGTGACTGTGACAGCCAAATCCGTTGCACCTGTTGCCAAATTCACTCTGTCTTCAACGAAAGGCAATGCGCCCTTCACTGTCTTGTTAAATGCGAGTGATTCGACTGATTCAGACGGCACAATTGTTAAATATGCGTGGAAGGCTTCCAATGGGCAACAAGCCGCTGGAAAAAATTCACAACTCACGTTTGCTCATGCTGGCAGTTATTCCATCACATTGACTGTGACAGATAATGATGGACTGACTGATACTGCAAAAGGCAACGTAACTGCTGAAGAGCCAGATACGGCAGACGACGATGACGATAACAACGCAGACGACGATGACGATAAAGCCTATCTCGAATTTATCGGCTTAGAAGATCTTTACGAAGTAGGTGAAACAGTGGTGATGGAATTAGTCGAAACAGCTAACAGAGATAAATATACCCGCGTTGATCTTTGGATGGCCGTTCAATTACCCTCCGAAGCCTTTCTATTTAGAACAGGCATACCGATGAGTCCTTGGAGTCCACAACCGCAAGCCCATAAAATCTCCATAGAAAACGCCGAGACGAGCCACTACATTTTTGACTTTGAACTTCCAGAAGGCATGGGCGGCGATTATACACTTTATGCCGTTTACGTTGAAGAAGGTGAGAATCCTGTCACCAATGGATTTTCTCATCGTTCAAACTTGGTGATTCGACAGATATTTTTGGCTAATCGAAAAGACTAAAGTTTTTATCACGATGAGAAACCCAGTTTTTTCAAAAAACTGGGTTTCTTCGATATTTCCTCTTCTTAACTGATGTTACGCAAAGCTATTCTATTCGAGCTTAGAAATCCGATTTTTTTC
>JAOZSV010000438.1 GCA_029939505.1 Thiotrichaceae bacterium
AAAAATCGGATTTCTAAGCTCGAATAGAATCGCTTTGCGTCACATCAGTTAATAAGAATATTATTGTAGGGGCATTCGAGGTTTGAGTTTTTTTTCAAAAAACTCAATTCTCGCCTAAAGTTTTTTTGTTAAAAAAACTTTAGGCGAGAATCGAGGTTCAAGTTTTTTCTGTAAAAAAACTTGAACCTCGAATCGAATCCTTTATGGTTGCCCTGAGTACTTACATCTGGATAACTATACTATCGTTTATTCAAAAAAAACCTAAAAGTCGTCCCTTTTCCAACTTCACTTTCAACTTCAATTTGCCCTTGATGTTTGTCAATAATATTTTTAACAATATCTAATCCAAGCCCACTGCCTTCACCACGCCCTTTAGTTGTGAAAAACGGTTCAAAAATCCGCCCTTTAATATTATCAGGAATACCGCAGCCAGTATCCGTGAAACTGATAATGACTTGAGCGGCTGAGTCAATGATTTTAATGCTCAGTATTCCTTTATATTCCATTGCTTGAAGCGCGTTGTGGATAATATTTGTCCACACTTGATGAATCTCATCAGTATAACACCAAATTGGAGGCAATGTTTGATATGCTTTGATAAGTTCTGTGCCTTGTTTAATTTGGTTCTGGTAAAGCGTTAAAACCGTTTCAAGACTGTCAATAATATCCATTTCCGCTTTTTCGCCAGAAATATCCTGATGTGCAAATTTCCTGAGCGCGAAAACAACTTTTGACGCTTTATCCACTGCCAAAGTAATATTACCGCTATTTTTTTGTAAAGAGACAAAATTGCGAGCGGCTTTAACAATAGAAATCGCCTCCTTTTCTTTCAATAAGGGCAGCAATTCTTCAAGAGAATCACCAATTTTCATGTAGATTAAAATATCAACTATTGTCGTTGCCCCTTCAATATTTTCGCTAGACAGCCTATTGCGGAGTTGTCGCTTGAAAGCCCTTTTTTCTTTAGAGCTTAAATCAATTGGGGTAACTTTAGACTTCTCCAATAGGCTCATAAATAATTTGAAGTGATTTGCATTACTGGAAACGGATTCTAACAGTTGGGGCAAATTAGCAATTGCGTCGTCAAAAGAACTTAATATGTTGTCGATAGAAGCCCGAATTGCGCCAAGCGGCGTATTAATCTCGTGAGCAATGCCCGCAATTAATTGCCCTAAAGCGACTAACTTTTCTGATTGAATGAGTTGAGATTGGGTTGAACGCAAGTCTTCAATGGCTTTTTGCAACGCATTTTCTGCCCCTTTACGAAAGACAACTTCTTGTTTTAACTGAATATTTTTTGCTTCCATCTGCTTTTGTGTGTTTCGCAAAGCCAGGTGTGTTGCGACGCGAGCCAATACTTCTTCCATTTGAAATGGTTTTGTAATGTAATCCACTCCACCGACAGAAAAGGCTTTTACTTTATCAAAGGTTTCGTTTAATGCACTGACAAAGATAATAGGAATATCGCGTGTTTCTTCATCAGCTTTTAAATGTGTACAAACTTCATAGCCATCCATATCAGGCATTTTGATGTCAAGTAAAATTAAGTCAGGCTTTTCTCTTTTGGCGATTTTGATAGCCATTTTTCCGTTGATGGTAGAATATACTTGATAACCTTGCTTTGTGAGGGCGGAATTAAGAAATTGTAGATTTGCTGGGGTATCATCAACGATGATAATGTTATTTTTTTTGGTCATTTTAAGTTTGAATTTAAGTTAATATTTATTGGAGTCCAAACCTTCAGATTTGGATTATTTCGTTTAAATATCAATTCGAGGTTTGAGTTTTTTTGAAAAAAAAACTCAAACCTCGAACACTTCCAAATATAAAGGTTTGGACTCCACTTCCAAATCTGAAGGTTTGGACTCCACTTCCAAATCTG
>JAOZSV010000084.1 GCA_029939505.1 Thiotrichaceae bacterium
AGCCACCGATGAAATCGGTGGAACTTGTAGGCTGCATTCGAGGTTTTCGTTTTTTGAAAAAAAAAAACGAAAACCTCGAATCCTTTATGGTTGCCTTTTTTTGTATTTCACCAAAACGAAAAACGCTATAGAAATCTCTTCTTGTCTTCAACCTTGGTTGGAAGATTAAAAACTTGAGCATCAAGTAAAATACTTTTATCTTCCAACTTAATTCCCTTTTTCATCCAAAAAAAAACATTCTACATTATGAGCAGTTGCGCTGTACAACTGAATAAGTGGTTTGAAACGCCATTAGGGCAACGTTTGTTAAGCGAAGAAAAATATTGCTTGCAAAATACTTTACCCCGTTTATTTGGCTATCATTTATTGCAAATTGGTAACGTAGGATACGGCTGTTTGTTGGAAAGCAGTCGTGTCAGGCATTGCTGCGTGTTAAGTAGAATGGCTAATACGATTTGTTCACCCTATTCCAGTATTCATGCTGTAGCAGATGCTTTGCCTATTGCCAGCGATAATATTGATGTTGTCGTCTTGCCACATCTTTTAGAATTTGAAAAAGAACCACATCAAATATTGCGTGAAGTGGAACGAATCTTAATTCCTGAAGGTTATTTGGTGATATTGGGATTTAATCCGATGAGTTTATGGGGCATCTGGCGTTGGATGCAACGTGATGCCATACCGTGGAATGGACGATTTTTATCTTTATTACGTCTGAAAGATTGGCTTGCACTACTCGGTTTTGATGTGAAAGAACAACGTACTTTCTTTTTTGGTTTGCCTTTTCAAAATTTTAAGAATGACACAACGTTTTTAGAGAAAATCGGTTCGCGTTGGACTTCTAATTTTGGAGCAGTCTATCTGGTAGTGGCACAAAAGCGTGTGACAACCTTAACCCCTATCAGACAAAAATGGCTTGCTCAACCCACTTTAGTAATAGAGGCAACCGGTACATTAAGAGCAACTGATGAATATGATCACTCTTGTTAAAGCGTTCACTGACGGTGCCTGTCGTGGCAATCCGGGTACGGGCGGTTGGGGCGTGTTATTGCGCTATGAAGATAAAGAGGAACGGCTTTATGGCGGCGAGAAAAATACCACTAATAATCGTATGGAATTATTAGCAGCTATCATGGCTTTGGAAACTTTAAAAGAGCCCTGCCACGTTTGTTTAACCACTGATTCTGAATATGTCAAGAAGGGCATCACGGAATGGATAGATAATTGGATTAAGCGTAATTGGAAAAAGGCGAATAGAAAACCGGTGAAAAATGTTGATTTGTGGCAACGCTTACATAGTGCGACTCAACGCCATCAAATTGATTGGCAATGGGTCAAGGGCCATAGTGGACATGCTGAAAATGAGATTGCCGATAGTTTAGCCAATCAAGGCGTTGATTCTGCAAGTGAAGGTTAAAGATGCGTCAAATCGTATTAGATACTGAAACCACGGGCCTTAATCCCGCTAAGGGCCACCGCATTATTGAAATCGGTTGTATAGAAATTTCCAATCGACGACTGACCGAAAAACGTTTCCATTACTATTTGCAACCTGATCGCAAAATTGACGCAGAAGCAAGCGCAGTCCACGGTATTAAAAATCAATTTCTTCAAGATAAACCGCGTTTTGCTGACATCGTGAATGAGTTTATGGACTTTATCAAGGACGCTGAACTGATTATCCATAATGCTAATTTTGATGTCGGGTTTATTAACCATGAATTGAAATTTCTCCGTCAAAACTTTAAGCCGCTGGATCACTATTGTCAAATTACAGATAGCCTTGCTTTAGCGAGAAAACGTCATCCCGGTCAAAAAAACAATCTTGATGCCTTATGTAAACGCTATAATGTCGATAATTCCAACCGTCAATTGCATGGTGCTTTGCTGGATTCTGAAATTCTCGCGGAAGTCTATTTGGCAATGACGGGTGGACAAGTCAGTTTATTGGTTCAAGAGAATAAAGCTCAATCCAATGGAGAAACTGTCATCAAACGCATTTCAGGTAACAGAGCCGTTTTGATGGTGATTGCGCCCACAGATGAGGAGTTGCAAGCACATGAACAACGTTTAGCGGCAATTGATAAAGCGAGTGGTGGCAAATGTTTGTGGTTAATGGTGAATGGTGAATGATTTCGAGGTTTGAGTTTTTTTTTCAAAAAAACTCAAACCTCGAATGGTGAATTATGAATGGTGAATGATTTAACCATTAAGTACTCAAGCACAAATTATCGGATATTATGGAGTCCAACGCTTTAGCTTTGGTTGCTAGTAACTTGTTCACGCCCAAAGCTGAAGCGTTGGACTCCAAAAAGTATTAAACCTAAAAATGGCAATTAAGAATTGAGTCGGCCTCTAATCAAAAAACGCTTAAACCTCAAAGCGTTAGTGAATGACATCAAGCGTTATTTTCTCGTTCCCAGAAAAAAAACCTCAGAGGTTTTAAAAACCTCAGAGGTTTCAATTCAATCAAATACTCACTTACTGAGTTACTGACAATTCGGCCACGCAATCCCTTCTACATCATTGTAATTAGTGGAAATTTCCTCTTCCGCGATGATTTGACAAGTTGTCACATCTATCACGCCAAGGGTCAAATCCGTGTTGCCGTGAAAACCGAGTATCAAAGTATCATCGGGCAAGGTGTCCAATGCCTCAATTTCTTGTTCTAGTGAATTGATGAGTGATTGGCATTTTTTCTCAAGAATTCCCGTACTGGGCGTATAAGCTAATAACGCCTGACCGCCTTCGTGGTCAAGGGGATCATGACTATCAGGATCGTGGTTTCCGTGCAAGTTTTCTACGCCATAAAGTATAGTACCCGCAGTGTTCCACGTTAAGTCTTCAACTTCGCCTGAATATTCGACAACCACATTCGCTTCGCCTGTGGTGGTATTAATGGTAAGCAAGCCACAGTCTTGTCCCCATCCCCACAATGTCCCATCAGGGTGGAAAGAAAGTCCATCGACTTCTTCACAGCCAGTGTAACCAAGGTCATCAAGTTCCCCTTTTTGATCCACTTTGTAGAGGTGGCCTTTTTTATTCGTGTCATCACCAGAAGCGGCGAACAGTTCCCCCGTTTGTGGATGAATGTCTAGGGCTTCAAGATCATAGTTTTCATGGAAATCACCAAGTGCGTTGACTGCAAAGTCATTTGCAGGATCAACGGTGAATAGTTGGCTGTCGTTTAAGCCTTCGTCGTGGACACCGTAGAGTTGGCAGACATTAAGTTTACATTTTGGAATGGCAGTTGTCTTTGAACTGTATAGTTCTTGAATTTCTGACTCTGAAAGTGTTTGGTTATAAACACTGATTTCGTCGATCAAGCCTCTATAAAATCCATTAGCTTTGTTCCCATGATTTGAAAGAGGAACACCGCCTATCTGCAATGGTGCATTTCCCATGTAAGGTATAAAACCTTGAGGAAGTTCGCGTTCCGCGACTAAACACCCATTGACATACAATTTCATGTCCTGTTGAGTTAATACCTGGACAGCATGAACCCATCCTTCTTCATCAGTAAAACTGTATCCAGCACCATAGTCATTATCATTTCTCGCATCTTCGGTTCTGATGTGGATACTTTTATTCGAAACACCAGTGCCATAATTATTTCCGTTTCGGTTTATTCTATCGATCTTTTCAAGTACAACCCCCTTGATGTCTTCTGCTTTGTATATCCACACAGAAGTTGTCATAACTGTACCAGCCAGTCCCGAAGTAAAAGGAATTTCAATCCAATTATCTACGCCATTAAAGCGTAATGCTTTTCCACTGACTCCAGACACACACTCAGGGTTATTGTGGATGATTCCATCGTGTTGATTTCCACTACTGTCTGTAGCACTGCAATCATCAAAACTCCAGTATCCGACTGGTTCTCCTGCAATTAGCGTCGGTGGCACAACCAATACACCCAACAACAACACAATAGCCAAGTTTAACTTTTTCTTTTTCATTCGCAATTCTCCTACATTCAATCAAATCAAAATCAAAAAAAGTTTCCCATCATTAAAAAAATAATTTGGGTAAGAGTAACATTAATTTTTGCCAAACTCTAAACACATAATGTCTAAGAAATCCGATTTTTTTGTTCTAAAATAGAATTTCTAAACCTAAACTCAAAAAATTGTTGCCCAAATTATTGGATGATATTGTATCATTTTTCCTCAATAATGGTCAAAATTATTTTCAGAACAGGGATGAAGACCAATTTTTATACCCACTAAAAAAGTGATTGAATTAATCGTTTCCCTTTATGATAAGCCATTTTAAGAACGTTTGTCTTTTTTTGCCTGTTTTTTGGTTTGCTAAAGGATTTGCTTAAACTTTTCAATTACGGTATAATGTTAAAATTCATAAAATACTAGGAAAATGAAAATGATTTTAAAAGCAATTAAATATTGTCAAAATAAAGGCGAAAAAAACGAATGGAGTATCAGTTCGTTGGAAAATGGTGGGTTTCTAATGGTAAATTATGAATGGTTTCGAGGCTAAAGTTTTTTCTCTCTGTACAGGACAATTTTTTATAACTCATTGATTTTCCGTATTTTATAAAAATTGATCAGTAAAATGTAGGGTGGGTAGGAACGAAGTGGCACCATTTTTGGTGGGTTTCGCTATCGCTCTACCCACCCTACTCAGAAATTATAAAAAAAATGTCCTGTACAAAGGTTTTTTCTTTAAAAAAAACTTTAGCCTCGAATTATGAATGGTGAATGATTTTAATGGTGAGAAACCAAGTTTCTTGAAGAAACTTGGTTTCTTTTCGATTCACCATTAACCATTAACCATTCACCATTAAAAATAAATTTTCTGTTCAATAAATGTCTGCCAAGTGATTTCTAAACGAGTTAAGTGGTTCACTTGTTGATGGGCGTACCAACCATTTAAAAAATGTCGGGCTGGGGCATTTTCATCTAATCCGGTTTTATTAAGTAAGTCCGTTGCCACATTTGCATCATTGAGAATACCCAGTTCATCTTGCAACTGTGATAGGTTCTTAGCGTAGGGACGAACAATTTTACTGGGGTAAAGTTCTGCAAAAAAACGGGTGCCATAAACCATTTTTTTGATGGAAATACGCAGTTCATGGCGTTGTTCAGTGTTGAGTTTGGTGAAGTTTTCACCCTGTTGACAGATGTGCTGATAGTGCGATTGGAGTATTTGACTCGCAAAATCTTTTACAGGGCTATCCAGACGCTGTCGGGCGATTTTCTTTAATTGATTTCGCCAATCGCGTTGAGTTAGCCATTGAGCCAGTGATAATAATAGACGGCTATAACGAGGTGAGCGCAGGGCATCACGCACATCGACATAAGCACGTTTTTGAAAATAGGCAACCCGTGTTTTTAAATCTTCTAATCCCTGATGAGAAGGAGAGGCGGAGGCGGGTTGCATTTGTTGCAAACTGAGCGCGAAGACATCCCAATCTCGTGCGACACCTAATACGTCAGTTATCCATTTTATTTTCTTGCGAAATTTAGAAGAAAGTTTATTAGGAATCAATGGGTTATATAAACTGAGACAGGAACGCAAGCGGCGCAAAGCCACGCGCATTTGATGAACCCCTTCAATATCTTCACCATATAAAACCAGCTCTTCATTCGCTTGTAAATGCCCAAGACAATGCCATGAAATATGAATAAAGGCTTGTTCTGCTGTCATATTGGGAATTAATTCGACTGCCTTGGCTTTGTGGAATTGAAGCGGTTCAGGTTGATGCAGGGCATAGCCCCGTGCCGCCTTGCTTCTATTTTCAATGAACAACGGTAACGTTTTCTGTAAAATCAGAGCGACTTTATAGAGTACATCAGGTGTACCAGCTTTGAGCTCTAATTCAACTTCAGATAACGGGATACTGGCATTTTGGGTTTTAATTTCACCCTGATCGAGAGCCACTTCAATTTTGCACCCATCGTTTAAAGTGAGAATCCAAGTGGTTCGCATAAAATCAGTGGTAAATAGGGCTTTGATTTTTCTCCGATTTTTTTTCTTCGTACACCACGCGGGTAATGCACCTTCTGGAAATAGACGATAATTGGGCGTATCGCCGGTTATCTCCATTTCCCATTCTTCGCGTTGATGTAAACCGCCTAAACTTGTTCCCGCCGCTTTTAAGGTTTGCAACCGCTTGTCACCAATACGGCGTACCCGCAATCCAACACCATGCTGCAATAAATCCTGTTCTGTGCTATCAAAATAAGTATTGTATAAATGTTGAGACTTTTGAGTGTGACTTGCCGATTGTAACAGCGGGTGCTGTATAAATTTATCAGCCTCTTCTGGGGCTAATGATAATTTTAATTCCGTTTCAATCATAATGGTGAATGGTTTCGATGTTAAGAATGGAGCCTCTTGCAAAACTCGTTTCGCATCGAAAGCATCGAAATACGATGCTAAAAGCTAAAGTCAGCTAAAGCTGACTGTTTTCGAGGCTAAAGTTTTTTGAAGAAAAACTTTAGCCTCGAAATGAATTTGATTTAGTCGGCTTTAGCCGACTTTAGCTTTTAGCCTTGAAATTGATTTCAAGGCTAACGAGTTTTGCAAGAGCCTCAATGGTGAAAAATAGGAGTTCAACGCTTTAGCTTTGGAACTGTACTATTAATCGCAAAAGCTGAAGGGTTGTACTCTTATACAAAGCTGAAGCGTTGTACTCCTATACGTTGGATTCCAGAAAATGTTGACATTCCAATGTAACTTGTTTAGTATGCAATATCTTTCTTCGTCAATGGCGAAGGTTTTATGTTAAGTTAAACTTCATCAAGGAAACTGCTAAATTATGAATAAAGTTGTTCAATTAACCGCAGCAAGTCTATTTGTAACTGGAATGAGTATGCCATTGTGGGCTGCTATACCAGATGCTGCCAAGTCTGATACTGAAATCAGTATTCCTCAGAGTAAGGAGGCTGCGCCAGAAGCTGCTCCTCAACAAAGTGACAAAGATGCTGCGCCAGATGCTGTTCCTCAGAGTGACACAGATGCTGCGCCAGATGCTGCTCCTCAAAGTGACAAAGATGCTTCGCCAAAGGCGACTCCTCAGAATGATAAGGAGGCTGCGCCAGAAGCTCCTCAAAGTGACAAAGATGCTGCGCCAGACATTAGTACCCCATCTAAGGATGTTCTCCGTTTTACATTGCAACATCGTTTTAATGGTGGCGATCCGCTTCCTATTGATACGATAGAAATCCCCTTTGATAAGATAGCCGATCAACCGCAGATTTTGTTGAAAGTCCTCAAAGACAACTTTTCTAAGCATTTAGAAAAGCAGAAAAAACCCGTGCAAATTGACACAGTATTAAAATGGTTGTTACCAGAGCAGGTGAGTAAAGTTCTGGAGAAATTTCCCAATATCTCTATTAAAACCAATGTCGGGAGTAATGGTGCTGGTGAAAGTGATTTGGTATTTCCAGCTTATCGGCATGAAGTGCCTAAGTCTTTAGGTAAGGGGCTGATAGATTGGAAAGGCTTGGATGGCAAATTGACCTTTACAGATAAATTTGAAAACCTGACTGTCGCTTTCAATATCGCTGGACTCATGCTTAATGAAGAAGGCAAACTCACTGCGGAATTAGGAAAAAGCAGTTTAAACGGCGCATTCAATGCCAATTTAGAACTGACTCGAATGGCGTTGAATTTTCCCTTGATTAAAGCAGGTAAAAATTCTGATAACTTCTTGATTTCTAATGATATTATTGCAAATTTCATTGTTAAAAAAAGCAGTAATGGCCTCAAACTCGGCAATTTTGATGTCAAAGTGGGGCATGTCAGTTTCACTGAAAAAGGGTCAAAAATCGGTCTTATTAATAATTTTGCTCTTATAGGGAAGGCTAAAGAGCAAAATGCTGTTGTTGATTATAATTTAGAGAGTAAAATCGACAAGTTGATATTGCCAAAAAACATGACTTCTGGCGAAAGTTTAGAGATAAACTATGTTGGTAATCTTGTCTTTCGCAATTTAGATGCAAGTGCCTTACTGGAGTTGCAAGAAACAGGGCGGACGTTGAAAAAAGATGATCCAATGATGCCTATGGTTATGTTGGGTAAATTCATGGAAATGTCTCCTAAGTTAATGGCAAAATCCCCAGAAATTGCGTTAACTCAGTTGACTGTGAAAACGCCAAAGGGCAATTTGCAAGGTAACATCAATTTGAAATTGGACGGAAAAAAGGCGACTTCCCTTAATCAGTCTGTTTTACTTTCAGCGTTATTAGGGCAGGTTGATTTTAGCATTAGTCAAGATTTGCTAAAGCAAGTCATGGTAAGCCAAGCGGATTATGCTATGCAAGGCATAGCAAAAGACAAGAAATTGACTAAAGAACAGTTGGATAAGTTGATGAGCGAAAGTGATAAAAAAATCCAAATGTTTCTTTATCTCAAATGGTTAGTTGATGGCGGCGATGGCAACTATAAGTTGGTTGCAAACTTTAAAGATAAAAAGCTGATTGTCAACGATCAGCTGATACCTTTGCCTTTGCCATAATAATGTTCTGGAGTTCAACGCTTCAGCTTTGGAAAGCTGAAGCGTTGGACTCCAAAAACTCTTCCAAAGCTAAAGCGTTGGACTCCAAAAACTCTTCCAAAGCTGAAGCATTCGAGGCTAAAGTTTTTCTTTAAAAAACTTTAGCCTCGAATGGACTCCAAAAACTTCCAAAGCTAAAGCGTTGGACTCCAAAATAAATTAAAATTCATGGATTGGCTAGATAAAATCGCTTGGAATGAACAAGGCTTAGTTCCCGCAATTGCTCAAGAAGCGAGTACAGGCAAAGTTTTAATGCTCGCTTGGATGAATCAAGAGGCTTTACAATTGACAGTTCAAGAAAAACGGGCGGTTTATTGGTCCCGCTCCCGTCAGAAACTCTGGTTTAAGGGCGAAGAATCAGGGCATATTCAACAGGTTAAAAATATTCGCCTTGATTGTGATAATGATGTCATCTTGTTGACTGTTGAACAAGTGGGCGGGGTAGCTTGTCATACTGGACGACATCATTGTTTTTTTCAAGAATTACAGGATAATCAGTGGGTTACAGTTGAACCCGTGTTAAAAGACCCTTCCACTTTATATTCTAAAATCAGTTAGGAACGTGGTAGATTGTAGGGTGGGCAACGTCTGTTGCCCACCGAACTACTTTTTTAATGAGGAAGGTGGGCAAGAAAAAGACCTTGCCCACCCTACCTAAAAGATTGTAGATTATCGGATATGATGGAGTCCAAAAAATATTAAAACTGATTTTTACATCTAAATCAATGGTTTATATGCCATAAAATAGTATTGTATTCCGAAATACCCATAAAAATATGAACAACAATGACATAAAGAGACTTCTTGAAAACCCACCGCTTTAAATTGTTCCAATAAATCCCACCCAAAATCATTGAACACCAGCGAACCTTTTTCAGACAGTGGATTGCCATGATAAATAGGGGGTAATAGATGTTTAATTTGACTTCCCATTAATTCGGCGCGGCGAACGGTTTTAAGTGCATTAGGATGAAATGGCACAGTCATAAAAAATTCCCCACCCGGTTTTAGAATACGATAGATTTCAGCAATCGCTTGCTCTGGTAAGTTGACATGTTCTAAAACATCATTTGAGAGAATAATATCAAAACTTTGATCAGCAAAGCTGAGTGCCTCAATATTTTCATGACGCATCCCTTTGATAATTGTTCCGCCTTCAATTTTTTCCCCTAAATACTCACTGCCCGTCACATGCTCAAAATGTTGATTTAGCCATGCAAATAAGGGCGTAATTTGTTCCATCGCATATAAGGAAATAGCGTGTTCGTTAGCGCGTGTTGCTATTGTGTCTTTAATGACATGTAAGATAGCCCGTTGGCGATTGTTTAATTGACAATGCGTACAAACTAAACGCTCACGCCAATTGGGTGTCCAACTTTGTGACGTTTCTTGCGCCCCAAATAAACGATCGACAAGAAATGTCGTCGGCTTATCACAGACTTTACAATAGCCATCAAGTAAAAAACTTTTCGCCTTTAAGCGGCGTGACATAATTGCTGTTTCAAATTGCCAATATTCACGAACATCGGGATCGTTTTCCAAAAAGTGTTGGAAATCTTGTTGTTTATAGAATTTACTGGTTTTCATATTTTACATCACCATGATATTAGCCAAGTGGATTTAATTTTCATCAATTATAAATACCCCAATTCTCCAAGTAAATCCCCCGCAATTTCTAATGGCTTTTTCAATTTGTCTTCTGGTAAACTTTTCCATTTATCCATTTTTGTGTTATAGACTGCCTGTGCCAACCACGTTTTAGTAGAATTTAAGAATGGAACTTCAATGAAATCAAATATTTGGCTAAATACAGGAATGGGATTTTGACAGACTTCTTCATATTTCACTTCTAAATAGCGTTCATTATAAGCACGCCCTTTTAATCCATACTTTACTGCTGTTACCCAATGTCGTATTTCTAACTCATTACGATAAGTTGCTATCGTTTCAGAAGTAAGGGGAAGCCCTTCAAAATGATCAACCGTTGCGTCGCCAAATACAACTAACCGGTTTACCAAATCATCTAAATGGGCAAAACGCGCTTCTAATCGTGATAACATCACATCCCGCCCATCACGAATAAGATGTATCACCTTCGCATTCGGAAAAGCATCAAGGACAACTGGAAGAGTAAATAAAGTGATGCCTAATTTCCATCCAAAATGTCCTTTCGATTGAATTTCACTCTGCCGATATTCTGTGACACAACGTCTCATTAAGTCTTGATAATAGCGTTGTTGGGATGGTGTGGAGTCTTGATAGTCATAAGCGTTGAGGATAATTTTACGGATAATGGGATTTCTGATGGAAAAAAAAGAGGTATCTTTACGTTCAATAGCCACTTTTCCCATATCAATCTTATTTCGGATAAAGGTTTCGCAAATTAAACGCCCTCCTGAATGTCCTCGACAGAAAATGGGATAAAGGTTTTGTAATTGATTATTTTTCATCTTGTCAGTCGCTTTCGCTTTTAGATTTCAACAGCTTTGGAATCGTGATATTCAATCGCCAACGTGGAAGCATTTTTGATGTTTTCAAAAAACATCGAATTTCGATTTTAACACATTAATCCAAAAATAGTAACTACTCAGCCTTGAAATGTGAATGAGGTTTTCAATATGATAAAATAATACGATGAACATCAAGAATTATCCTCATCAAAATCATGAATTTTTCAAATAACAAATCCAGTTTATGGACTTATCAACCAATTCAATCTGGAAAGGATAACCATTCTGAAAATGCCTGTCAAAGTAAAACGTTACCCAATGGTTTTAAAATCACAGCCGCTCGTGTACGGGGTAAAAAGCATAAACATGAGGGAACAAATTGCGATGACTGGTTTGAAATTGCCCTGAGTGGCGAATGGGGGATTATTGCAGTATCAGACGGAGCAGGCTCTAAAATGTTTTCAAGGGTGGGAGCAAGAGTTGCTTGTGAAGCGGCAGTCCATTATTTAGTTAAAAAATTACAAAAACATCGCATCAAATCACGCAAAAAATGGACAGCCGACACTTTTGCCCGAAATGGCGAGCAATTTAAGGAACCAGATATTGAATTAACCCAAAAAGTATTACATGAAGCCATACAAGAAGCCTATCATGCTGTTGAAGAAGCCTATCATGCGCGTGCTCAAATCAAATACTATTATAAAGCACTTGGCAACCGCGATTTAACTCTCAGCGATTTTTCCACCACTTTATTATTAGCCCTTCATACCACCGTTCAATATAAATCTGCCACTTATAATTTAGTATTAACCTGTCAAATAGGCGATGGGCTGTCTGCTGCCTTATGTGAAAACAAAAGTATCACATTGGGGGAGATCGAAAAAAATGGCTTCGGTGGCGAAACGCAATTTCTAACCTCTTCAAAAAGAATGTTAGAAAGAGATTATTTAGCGGCAAAAACATTTTCCTGTTTTAGCCAAATGCAAGCCTTGATAGTGATGACGGATGGCGTATCTGATGATTATTTTCCACCTAATAAAGATATGCGACGACTTTTCAGAGATTTAGTTCTTCATGGTATTATTCCCCCAGATTCTCCTGATACCATTTCAGAAGTACCTGACAATATACGAGGGCATACACCCGAAATTCGCCTACAAACTTGGTTAGATACTTATAATATTAGAGGTTCCTTTGATGATAGAACTTTAGTGGTTCTTTATAATGCGTTCGAGGAGAGAAACCCCGTTTTTTGGTAACGACTCAGCCTTGAAATTGATTTCAAGGCTAACCGCTGAGTCGTTACGTTTTTTGAAAAAACGGGGTTTCTTACTGGGTTTATTATTGAAATCTCTGTTATAATGACCGAATTTTCAATGATATTAACGACAAATTCTTATGAAACTTCAACGCCACAAAGCAAAATCCTAACTACAAGGATTATATATAAGATTCGAGGTTTGAGTTTTTTGAAGAAAACTCAAACCTCGAATGGATTTCAAGCCAGTACAACCACGATCTAATCCATTCGAGGTTCAAGTTTTTTGAAGAAAAACTTGAACCTCGAATCTTATATACAATCCTTGTAGTTATTGTCTTTGGTCAAAAACTTGAACATCAAGTCGTGTAGGGTGGGCAACGTGGGTGCAACGGCACTTTTTTAATGAGGAAGCCGTTGCACGAAAAGGACTGTGCAACGCCCTACATGACTATATTTAGTACAACGGATTTTAGAAATAAACGGATTAAATCAGAGGAGGATTTAGATTTAGATTTAGTCGTGTAGGGTGGGCAACGTCTTTTTGTTGCCCACCACTTTTTAATGAGGAAGGTGGGCAAGAAAAGGACTTTGCCCACCCTACATGACTGAAAATTCTCAATTTCTCCCATTTTGAATCAGAATTAAAGAATTAAAGAATTAACAGAATTAAAAACAAAAAACCATTCTAAAAAATTCTGAAAATTCTCAAATTCTCAAATTCTTATTCAAACTTCAAACCACGCCAAACTCTCCGGCTGTGCGATGCCTTCAAGGATAGCGGTAATAATCGGTGCTTCTACATAACTCAACGGCTCACACAATTTATCCACATCTCTTTCGCCGGCTAAAATTTGTTGAATGGCTATAGTGAATTTTTTCCGTTCTTTCGGTGCTGTTTCCAAGTGAGCTTCCAATCCTTTCCTAACTTCTGCATTTTCTATGGCTGCCACCGTTCCCAAAATCAACTGGCTATGTCCCTGTTTCAACTCATACCGTGTGCCAGCAAAATTGGCTTTGGCTTCCTGGGCTAAACGGCGATTCTTTTTAGCTTCTTGGGTATTGCCTTGTTTGTCGGCAATTTCTTCTAAAACACTATAAATTCTCCAAAGTTCAGCTATTGCTGGGTCTAAAGTTTTAAAAATCGCTAAGGCTTGCTCAGCGAGTTGTTGAGCTTCGGGTAAACGGTTGGGTTGGTTTTGAAGAAGGTTGGCAAGATTTGATAACCATTTAGGTAATTCTTTTATATCATCTATCGCTATACCAACATCAATCGCATTTCGATACCACGCTTCCGCATCTGCCAAGTTGCCCATTTTTTTCGTCATGAGAGCTAAATTATTCCAAATTTTGGCAGCACCGGGTAAATTTCCTTGGGCTTCATCAATACTAGCAGCTTGCCGATAGGCATGTTCTGCTGCTTCCCATTGTTTTGCTTGAGCATACACTACACCCAATTGATTCCAAATAATAGCTTCAGTACGGGGTTCATGAAAACGTTGAAAAATGCCTAAAGTGGTTTGATAACCTTGTTCTGCTTCGGCTAACTTGCCTTGGACTAGGGCTAAAGTGCCAAGTTGTCCTTGTATCACAGCCTCACTTCTTAAATCCTCAATTTCTTGAACAATCGCTAAACTTTGTTCATAAGCCGCTTGTGCATCTGCGTAACATCCTATTTCTGTCTGTACGTCGGCTAAACTTGTGTATAAATTTACGATTTGGCGTTGTATCCATTTATCTTGTTGTAATTGTTGGGCAATCTCTAAACCCTGTTGATAACAAGCAACGGCTTGTTTAGTTTTTCCTTGAAAACAAAAACAGTGCCCTAAACTACCTAAAGTCAAACAACGATTATAACTGGTGGTAGTACCTAAGCCCGTTAAAATTTCGATAAAAATGTTGGTTGCTTCTGTATAATGTCCCACATTGAATAATTGTTTGCCAACACCCCATTTACTTAAAAACCAGTTTTGACTCCCCACATCTCCCGCTAATTTAGTAGCTTGCTGATTGAGTTGCTCAAGGTCACGTTGCAATCCAAAACATTCTAAAAATTTATTCACGTTAGACACAAACGAAACCGCATAATCTGTCGCTTCGGCTAAAGCTCCTTTAACGGCCAATAATAAATTGGGAAATTCACGTTTCACAATGGCACAGGTTTCAATGGGATTTTGGTCATCTGCAAAATACAAATAATCTGATAATTTATAATAATGATATTGATGGCGATGGCGTAATTCATCTTGGTTGTCTGATTGTAAAGCGGTAGTTAAACTAGGATGGAATTGGAAATATAGAAAATGAATATTGGGCAAAGTTTCTGCTTGGATTAAGCCGGTATTTTCTAACAACGGACGTAATTTAGCCCATTTTTCCTTTGGGATTTCAGTGATTTCTAATAAATTATATTCAAACGCGCCACCCTGAAAAACGCCCAATAACGGCAACCATTCCTGCGCCTCCGCCTCCAAGCGTTCAATCGAAATCTGCAACGAAGCCAAAACCGGATTATCCGGGTATTCAGCCATTGCTTTATCTAACCGCTTTTCCAATCGCGTTAAACGTTGGGTTTTCAATAAATTCGCAATGCTTTTCATGGATAACGGATGAAACTGCACTAACCGTAATAACCGTGCATAATCACGATAACGGCGATTCGCTTTTTCCTCTTCAGTCAACACATTTGAATTGGGCGCAGGGGGCAACGTCATTAAATGTTGCAAATAAGTCACCGCCTCCTCTTCCTCTAAACCTTCCAAAGTCTTATGGCGATGAACTAAGCTACCAACTGTGGGATAATCGGCATGATTGAAACCACTTAATTGCCGCGTCGTCAATAAGAGAGTCGCATTTTGTGACCATTCCGTGGCCGCCGTTAATAATTCCGCTAACGTCGCCGCCGCCAAACTTTCCACATTATCCAAAATGAGTAAAGTCGGCACTCGCGCCAACGCCTTATTCGCCGCATCAGCATCCAACAAACTCTCCGCCAAAACGACCCCCAAACTACTCACCGCATAACTCACCGCATCCACGCCTTGAAATGCTTTATAATCCACCAAAACGACTTTCTCAAACCAGCCCTTCTGCCAGAGCCACTGCCCCAATTCAATCGCTAACGTGGTTTTGCCTTGCCCACCGAAACCCGCAATCGTAATCCGCTTCGCTCCTTGCAACAACCAACGCTCCAACTCCCATAATTCTTTAGCCCGTCCAAAAAACCGATTCTCCACTTGACTTGCCGAAAAATTATGCCAAACGACAGATTCAACGGGTTTCAGCTTCTTGGCTTTTTTCAACAACGCCTGATCTTGACCATTTTGATACAACGCCGGAATAAACCAATCATGCAAATGCAATTCAAACTCACGCGCTCCATATCGCCGTTGCCCGCGTTCCGTATGGCGAAATAAATACCGCCGCGCATTTTCCACCGCTTCACCAGTAAACTGGCCTTTCACCAATTGGGCATAAAATGCCTGAAATAACGAGCGGGCTGTCGTCACTAACACCGAATAAGTCATGGCTAACACCGACGGAATCCCCGCATGAACCAAGCGTGCCGCCACACTATTCAACGCCTCTTCCCCCGCCACTTTCGCCGATTGACACGCCGATAACACGATCAGGCTGACCTTTTGTTGATGCAACATTTCCCCTAACGTCTCCGCAGAAACGAAAGCCTTCTCGCCCTTTTCATCTTCAAATAACAAATAGCCCATATTGGCGACATCGGTGGTTTCCTTTTTCATGCCCGGAAATTCCACGCCCTTCTCAGCCAAATTCCCCGTGCTATCAAACACGCCATGCCCATCAAAATGAACAATATCCACTGGCGGTAAATCCTCATCTTCTAAGCGATTGATTAAACTATCAAAAGTGGCTTGACGTAAAAATTCCACCTCAATTTGATTGACTTCAGCCAACGCCGTCAACACCGCCTGGGCTTCCAATCGGGGATCAATAAATCCAGCCCCCTGTGGACGACTCACCACAAATAATAAGCGCAATCTTTTCTTAGGTTTCACCTTACGCGCCTTACGCCCACCACGACTTTTCAAACTCCGCCGCACCGCAATCCGCGGATTTTCATTAAACAAATACACGCTCTTCGGATCCTTCAACAACTCCCAGGGCAAACTTAACACTTCTGGAAACAGCGCACTAATCGTCACATAACGCTTATCCTCATCCTCATCCTGCAAGCGTTCAAACAAACGTTGCGCCGTGCGATCCGGCAAAAACACCGCTTCAAACAAAGCCTCCCCCCAAAGCGGCAATTGTTTCGCAATCCGTTTCGCACGTTCTTCATCAGGCTCTGCGATATAAGCAGACGAATACGTTTCCAAATACCAGCGCAGTTCCTGATAATCAGCATCGCCAATTGGATTTTCAAACTTCAAATTCCCCGTATCATCGTCATCATAACGAATGGAGAATTCGGTGGGAGTATTGAAATGGATAATGAGTTCTTGGGGCATCATTTTCTCCTTTGAATTGAGTACAACGAATGACGTGGATAAACGAATTTTTTTCTTTGAGTGAATTTATTATCTTAATGAGTGATTATACACAATTGATTGTACATTGAAACCGAAATAAACTGATGAATCAATTCGTTTATCCACGTCATTCGTTGTACTTAACAGCCTTATGGGGTGGGCAAGAAAAGGACTGTGCAACGCCCTACATGACTACATGATATGTTATTATTAAACTGACAAAATTTTTTGGAGAAATGAGATGTTTCAATTAACTTTACAAATCACCGACGAAACAATCGAACAAAACTTACTTCGTTTAGCACAACAGCAAAGTAAAGAAGTTTCAGAAGTGATTATGATGGCGATTCAAAATTTTATCACTCACAATGAATCACTGAGTTATAAAAAATTAGATCCATTAGTCCATTCAACCGTGATTAACTATCAGGTGACAGACGACAATTTGGATGAGGTGAAACCGTTTGCCGATGTAAACGATGCCGCTCACTATGTCCAAACATTACGTCAACAAACTTGGAATCAAAAAGCATGATCCAACTCATTTTATGTGATACTTGTGTTGTTATTGATTTTATTAATCAAAACAATGAGAACTTGGTGAGACTGAAAGAACAGGGCAATATACCTTGTATCAATTCCGTTATTGAAATGGAACTCATACAAGGAGCCCATAATAAACGGGAAATGCAAAAAATTATCAGAAATATTAATGGTTTTAGACGTTTAGAAATTAACCAAAATATTTTAGATTTAGCCACGCAATTGCTGACTCAATATTTACTTTCTCATCATTTACAGTTACCTGACGCGATTATTGCCGCTTGTGCTTTAATATACGATATTCCAATATTTACATACAATGTTAAGCATTTCAAGTATTTGCCAAATATTAAACTTTTTGCTCCTTAACCACCCAAAGCTGTTGAACTCCAAAAAATTTTCAAAGCTAAAGCGTTGAACTCCAAGCTAAGAAGCGTTGAACTCCAAGCTAAGATTTTGGAGTCCAAAGCTGAAGTTTTGGTTTTTTTATAGCGTTTTCCGATTGAGTCTCCCACACTTATATAAAGTAAGTGATTGATATTTATATGAAAGTTCATTTCGAGGCTAAAGTTTTTTTTGAAAAAACTTTAGCCTCGAAACCATTAACCATTAACCATTAACCATTGCTATAGTTATCTTTTAAAACCACTTTCTCCGTCAAATAAATAACCTCTTGCTGACGACTGACACAGTGCAAATCAACCAAATCTTCCAAAACGTCATCCAGTTCATCAACAGTTAAACTGAGATGATAGTTATCCCGCATTTTGGCTTGCAATTCCGACAACGGAATTTCCAAGTTCAATTCACCACCACATAAATGGTGTAACGCGACTAAAACCCCAGCTTGTTCTTGTTTCAATTCAACCGTCTTCAAATCCACTGCAAATTTCATCAGGTATAAAGCAGCACCTATATTGATGAGCCATGAATCTGTGGTTAAAGGGCCTCCAATCACAATTGTGCTGAAATTAACCGTTTCTTGTAAACGCCCCAAAGTATCTTGAATTAACTTTTTCAGGTTAATCTGCATATTCGGCAAGAGTTTGACGCTTTTCGCCACGGTAACGATTCCCGCTTGATCACGTTCAATCGTCACCGTTTTTGTCTGTGACTTGTCAAAAACGCGATCATTCTGATATTCTTCAACAAAATCTTGAATAGTGGCGATAGCTTCAATGCCTTTCTGTTTATCTTGAAAAGCGAACTGTCCATAGTTATGACAAACTTCTAATGGTAATTTCATTTTTTATTTCCAATTTAGGGAAGTTGAATTTATTATAGTGTGGTATTTTAATATTTTGCCCTAAAGTAGCCCACCTGATTTTTTTGTCTCCTCCCGATTGAATCGCAGAGGCTTAAACTAAGTAAGTGCTTGATATTTATAGTAATTCACAAATCGCCATTCACAATTAATCATTATTAAAATGAAAAAAGCACTCTTAAAAGATGGACGCATCATTGAATACCTCCCTGAAAAAATAGGAGAAGGCGCAATGAAAGACGTTTATTTCACCAAAGATAAAGAATCCGTGCTCTGTTTTTACAAAAATCACCTTGGCAAAACGGAAACTAATCATCTATCGCGCTTACAACACATTCTCAATGAATTTAACCCCACCCTTGATCACAAAAAAAATGCCCATTACTGGAATAAACTTTTTTGTTGGCCAACTGGAATTATCATCAAACCCAAACTCGGTGTAATGACACCCGTTTATCCAAATAACTACTTTTTTTCATCAGGACGCTGGAAGGGCAAAGAAAAAAAAGGCCGCTGGTTTATCAGCCCAAAATTACGACAATATTTGCCCAAAAAAGAACAAGGGACTTGGATTAACTACTTTAACATCAGTATTCGGTTAGCACGCGCAATCAGCCGGTTACATCTCGCAGGTTTAGCCCATTCTGATTTATCCGATAATAATGTCTTAATTGATCCAAAGTCAGGGCAGATGATTATTATTGATATTGACTCCCTCGTGATACCACAAATCTTCAAACCGGATGTTGATGGTACGCCCGGTTATATCGCGCCCGAAGTGCTTGCCACTATTGCCCTATCCACAAATGATCCGAGAAAAAAATTGGCGAGTATTCGCACAGATCAACATGCCCTAGCTGTACTCATTTATGAATACTTGCTTAACCGTCACCCACTCCGCGGACCAAAAATCTATTCCACCCACTCCGCTGAAGAAGATGAACAATTAAGTCTGGGGAGCAAAGCCCTATTTATTGAACATCCCTACGACATTTCAAACCATCCAAAAAACCGGTTTACGATTCCCTTCACTGCTTTAGGTTCAGAACTCTCAACACTTTTTAATAAAGCCTTTGTGAGCGGGTTACATTCCCCCTATAAAAGACCAAGCGCGTATGAATGGGAAAGGGGCTTGATAAAAACCTGGCATAAGCTATACCCTTGTCCAAACCCAAATTGTACCCACCACTGGTTTGTCGTGATACCGGTTCTGAAAAAAATACACTGCCCCTTTTGTCACACAGCGATCAAAACACCTTTTCCCATTTTAACCTTATATTCACAAAAACGACCCGGGCAATGGATACAACAGGGACAACTGATCATTTATCACGGACAAAGTTTATTCAAATGGCATGTTTTTGATCACATTTTTCCAATCCCCGATGTCGATAAAACACCTCAAGCCTACTGCGTTTTTCATCAAGGAAAATGGTTATTAATTAATCAAGCCTTAACATCGCTGATTTCGCCTAATGGCAATCGAATTGATATTAACAAAGCGGTGGAATTAAAAGCGAGAAAAAAAATACGTCTTTCTCAAGAAGCGCATGGCTGCCTTGTCGAAGTCAGCATTCTCAATTGTGATAAATACTGAAGCAGAAGTTTTAATACTTTTTATTCGAGGTTTGAGTTTTTTAGCGTTGGGGCGGTGAGATTTGAACGGGTGGTTTGGAAGGTTGTAGAAACGGGATAAACACCAAAGGGGGTAAATAATCTTCACGGAAATCAAATCGGTGAAAATGTTGAAATGTGTTAATATAGAAATCCGATTTTTTCAAAAATCGGATTTCTTGAACTAATTGAGAGAAGAACAAACATGGAAAAGCTAAAA
>JAOZSV010000269.1 GCA_029939505.1 Thiotrichaceae bacterium
TAAAAAAAAATCGGATTTCTAAGCGGCGAAACGAGGTTTGAGAAATCCGATTTTTTCAAAAATCGGATTTCTAAGCTCAAATAGAATCGCTTTGCGTAACATCAGTTATTTATTCTGAAAATTCTCAAATTCTTAAATTCTGATTCAAACAATATTCGAGGTTAAAATTTTTCTTCAAAAAAACTATTGCCTACCTGATACGATTTCTTAGGAATGAGACTTTAATAACTGCCGAAACTTTAAAGCCAAACCTGTCAGGTTTAGTTTCGTGTATTATTCAATTCTAATTCCTTAGCATAACAGTTGTATTAAAAACAGTGCGACGGCGATGATCATTGGAAGGAGGTTCGTACTCATCATTCATTTCACCAACATTATAAGTTTGTGTATCTGATTCCTTATCAAAGCGTTCTTTCATTGTATTGACAACGAGATAAATGCGTACACTGACTACTCTATCCCATAAAGCCACATTATCGGCAGTTTGATATTGCACCACCATATTGGCATTATTATTAACAGCACTATTTACACCATAACGGATTTGCATATTTTCCACACCTTGGATAAGTTCCTCTACATATTGACTATCAATATCAAGTACATCATTAATATCCAGGGAACCACCATTTGTATCCCTATCCTTATCTCTAAACAGAGAAACCCCCCCATCATCTGTTTGAGCGACAAAATAGCGATAAGTCACCACACGGCGTATTTCTGCACCAAAAGAATTACCATTATTGTTGTAGTCTTTGCATAAGCCATTGGCAGCGGCTGTTGTTGATTTGCACAAACGCCCATCCCTAGTCAAAGTAATTTGATTATTATTACTTATTACACTGATAGTATATGCCTCAGAACTACCACAATCAGAAGCGACTACTGTGTCACCAACAAATAACTCGCCACGTACTGTGGGGGTAAAAATCATTGTACCTTCTTGCAGTGGAGTAGGATTAGTAGAATGCACTACGGAAAACGCATTTTGATTGGTTTCTACAAAACTAACCAAAATAGCATCAGACTTTAGCCCTGTGCCACCCTCTCTTCCAGCCAATGGCGTGAGTCCCCCTGGTATTTCACCAGAACAACCAAAATAGCCCGCCATCCGTAAATCCTTGTTCAAAAACTCTATCGCAAAACGGGCATTTTCCTGCATTCGCGCCATGTCTTGTTGTACATTATAACTTCGTTTACTGCTAATCATAATGGTTGCGACACCTAATACCAGTACGAGACTGATAGTCATAGCCACCATCATTTCGACTAGACTAAAACCCGTTTGATTCGTTTTCATATCTGCATTACCCATGTTATTGTTTTAATCGCTTCGTTTTCTTGTTCTTCTTTGCGTAAATCATAAGAAATTGAAATCGTATAGCGCACTTGATCCGCCACGGTTAGAGTTGGTGGTTCAGGTATTCGTCTTGCGATAATATTACCGTTGCCCCCTGGTAAAGTTTCCGCCAAACGGACATACCAATTGCCCAAGTCATAGTCACGTAATTGTGTGTTTGTACAGTTATTATCAGCACAATTACAGTTATTATCAGCTTTGTAATAACAAAACAGATCACTTCTGCCATTGATAATATAACCAGTGTTAACAGCTATGCCATTATCAATCACATCTCCTTTGGCAACACTTTGATTAAGCCGTATTTTATCCATAATTTCATACGCCAACATATTAGATTGAGTTCGCGCATAAGCTGTAAAGGTATATTGTTGCCCTTGTGACTGTAAAGTGGCCATCCCAAGCATTCCAATAGACAACACTAACAGGGTAACCAGTATTTCAATTAAGGTAAAACCACCTGTCAGCGGATAAGTATTAATCGTTTTTTGATTCATCATTTCCATCCTCATCAAATTATTGATATTCTATTCACATTGAAATTCATCATTCGTCAAAGCAACGCGACCTGTTGGCCTTATTTCAATTGTGCGGCCCTTTTCACCAGTCCGATTATCACAAATATGAAACTGAATAGGCTGTGTTAGTGCTAATGTGCCATCACCACGATAACTGAGCGTTCTTTCTTTTAATTCATTTTCAAGCGGTGCGGACAATATATTCTTAAAAGTCTGATCAACTTTAATGGTTGTTGTGCCGCTAAATTTGACTTCATGGAGAATTTCAGGGGGGGTAACATCAGTCTCTAGTTCTCCAGTCCCATTTCTATCAACCCATATTGTCCAGCCTTTGCCCCAATCATCTGCTATGACAGCAGTAATATGAATGGGACCATTTTGCATAATCGCCTCACCTCTTGTAAAATTAAAAGTAGAAACTAATTTATTAGTACGTGAGGTCAATTTGTTATTGAGCAAAAAATCACGCAGATTAGGGAGTCCTATAGTCGCTAAAATACCGACGACGCTTAAAGTCACCAATAATTCTATTAGGTTAAATCCCAATTGTTTTTGTGTATTCATTTTTCCATTCTCTAGTTGTTACTTTAAATTAAATAAATTTTCCCTTTGTCTAAATTATTACCCAAGTTAAAGGTTATGTCACGCATGAATAGGATAAGTGGTTATATTTTTCTGATTAATGGCCAATTTTTTTATAAATAAATGAATAATGCGAATTAAAAGTTAAAAATGGAGTCCATTCGAGGTTTGAGTTTTTTTTTCAAAAAAACTCAAACCTCGAATCCTTTAGATTTGGGCGTTTTTTGGCTGACAAAGCTAAAGCGTTGTACTCCAAAGCAACAAAGCTAATGTTGGATACCAAAGCAACAAAGCTAATGTTGTACTCTAAAAAATCCGTTTATTTCGCTAATCCGTTGTACTCTGTGTTTAAAAATGATATAAAATCAAGGACTTACAATTTTTATCCTGTACAAAGATTAATTATTTAAAATATTTGTTAATTATTAATTATTAATTAAATCACTCATCTCAAGAGAATCTCTTATATACTTTATTATATAAATCCTATCAATCCTTTAATCCGTTTTTCAGCCTAAAGTTTTTTGAAGAAAAACTGTAACTACTCAGGGCAACCATAAAGGATTGCCCCTACAACCAGATTCTTATTAATACTGACGAAAATATTCTTATGTAGGGGCAATCCCTTGTGGTTGCCCTGAGCCCTGAGTACAAAAAACTTTAGGCTGAAATCCTGTTCAAAAAAATTTGATTGGCAAAGGTATGATATATCTGATGCGATTTTAATTAAATTAACTTTATTATAGAGGAAATTTATGTCTGAAACTTTGCTTTTTACCTCAGAATCCGTCTCAGAAGGGCATCCCGATAAAGTAGCTGATCAGATATCTGATGCGATTTTAGATACCCTATTGGCACAAGAGCCGAATGCACGAGTTGCTTGCGAAACTTTAGTCAAAACTGGCTTAGTTATGGTGGCTGGTGAAGTGAGAACGACTGCGCCATTAGATGTAGAAAATGTCGTGCGTGAAACCATCAAGAAAATCGGTTATAACAGTTCAGAGATAGGATTTGACTGGGAAACTTGCGCGGTATTATCAGGGATTGGTCAACAATCCGCCGATATAGCAATGGGCGTAGATGAAACGAATGATCATGAACAAGGTGCAGGTGATCAAGGTTTAATGTTTGGCTATGCCAGCAATGAAACGGATGTATTGATGCCAGCACCGATTACTTACGCGCACCGTTTGGTGAAGCGTCAATCGCAATTGCGCCATGATGGAACATTACCCTGGTTACGCCCTGATGCAAAAAGTCAAGTGACATTCCGCTATGTTGATGATAAACCTGTTGGGGTTGAAGCGGTTGTTTTATCAACTCAACATGATCCTGATATTGATAATAAAGCCCTGCACGAAGCGGTGATGGAAGAAATTATAAAACCTGTACTCCCTGCATCGTGGTTTAATAAGGATACGCGGGTTTATATTAATCCAACAGGTCGTTTTGTGATTGGAGGTCCCGTAGGTGATTGTGGTTTGACAGGGCGTAAAATTATAGTTGATACTTATGGTGGTATGGCACGACATGGAGGTGGCGCATTTTCTGGAAAGGATCCATCTAAAGTGGATCGTTCCGCTGCTTACGCTTGTCGCTACGTGGCAAAAAACATTGTCGCCGCAGGTTTAGCAGAACGCTGTGAAATTCAAGTCTCTTATGCGATTGGAGTCGCAGAACCGATGTCAATTCGGGTGGAAACCTTTGGTACAGGGGTGGTAAAGGAAGCGCGTTTGACACAATTAGTGCGCGAACATTTTGATTTACGCCCTCGCGGTTTAATATCCATGCTGGATTTATTACGCCCCATTTATCAAGAAACGGCTGCTTATGGACATTTTGGGCGTGAAGAAACGGAGAAGTTCACTTGGGAACGCACCGATAAGGCAGAGATTCTGCGTGACGCAGCTGGTATTTAATTTTAATGTGACAACTCAGGTACTTACGTCAATTAGATTTGGAGTCCAAACCTTTAGATTTGGAAGTGTTTGAGATTTAAACGAAATAATCCAAATCTGAAGGTTTGGACTCCATCATATCCGATAACTTGTACTGAAGGACTTAGGAGACTTTAGCTTTCCGCCTTGAAATCAATTTCAAGACGGAGTAGTACAATAATTAATTATTAATTGAATTTTAATAACTCGCCAATTTGAAAACTTATTAGCGAAAATGATTTTAAACATTTTAAAGGAACATAAGTGAGTACACAACCAATTATCAATTTGGAACCTGATTACAAAGTAGCCGATATCAAACTGGCTGATTGGGGGCATAAAGAAATTACCATTGCCGAAACTGAAATGCCTGGTTTGATACAACTGAGAAAGGAATATGCCGATCAACAACCTCTCAAAGGGACTCGCATTGCAGGTTGTTTGCACATGACAATACAAACGGCGGTGTTGATTGAAACGTTGATTGCTTTGGGGGCAGAAGTACGTTGGTCATCGTGCAATATTTTTTCCACTCAAGATCAAGCCGCTGCCGCAATTGCTAACCAAGGTATTCCCGTTTTCGCTTGGAAAGGCGAAACGGAAGAAGAATTTTGGTGGTGCATTGAACAATCTATTTTTGGTCCAGAAGGTTGGCGGCCTAATATGATTTTGGATGATGGCGGCGATCTCACCAAGATAATGCACGACAAATATCCCGATTTGCTCAAAAATGTGAAGGGCATCTCCGAAGAAACGACAACAGGTGTCCATCGCCTTTATGAGATGATGGGTGATGGTTCATTGCAAGTCCCAGCGATTAATGTCAATGATTCGGTAACAAAGTCCAAGTTTGATAATTTATATGGTTGTCGTGAATCGCTAATGGATGGCATTAAACGTGCGACAGATGTGATGATTGCAGGTAAAACTTGCGTCGTGTTAGGATATGGTGATGTCGGCAAGGGGTGCGCTCAGGCATTTCGCGGTTTAGGAGCAACGGTATGGGTAACGGAGATTGACCCAATATGTGCCTTACAGGCGGCTATGGAAGGTTATCGCGTCATGACAATGGAAGAAGCCGCCCCTGTCGCTGATATTTTTGTGACAGCTACTGGCAATCTCAGTGTTATAACGCATGAACATATGAAGCAAATGAAAGATCAAGCCATTGTCTGTAACATTGGGCATTTTGACTCTGAAATGGAAGTGGCTGCGTTACGTCAATACGAGTGGGACAATATCAAACCACAGGTCGATCATGTGGTTTTTCCCGATGGTAAACGCTTGATTCTGTTAGCAGAAGGGCGTTTAGTCAATTTAGGTTGTGCGACAGGACATCCCAGTTTCGTAATGTCAAATTCCTTTGCAAATCAAGTGCTTGCACAAATAGAATTGTGGAATCACCCTGAACGTTATGAAAAGAAGGTTTATGTTCTCCCCAAACATCTTGATGAAAAGGTGGCGCGTATGCACTTAGATCGCTTAGGAGTCAATTTAACGAAGTTGACTTCAGCACAAGCGAATTATCTTAATATACAGATAGAAGGCCCTTACAAGCCAGAACATTATCGCTATTAAGGCATTGAGCAAAAATAACCTGTACACAAAGAAACCAAGTTTCTTTAAGAAATTGATGTTACGCAAAGCTATTCTATTCGAGCTTAGAAATCCGATTTTTTTCAAAAATCGGATTTCTTAAACCTCGTTTCGAGCTTAGAAATCCGATTTTTTTCAAAAATCGGATTTCTTAAACCTCGTT
>JAOZSV010000085.1 GCA_029939505.1 Thiotrichaceae bacterium
TTTTTTGAAAAAATCGCTTAAACCTTGTGTGTTTCGAGCTTAGAAATCCGATTTTTTGAAAAAATCGCTTAAACCTTGTGTGTTCAGAGTTTTACAAGAACCTCTAAAGTTTTTCTTTAAACATTAGCCTCGAAATGTGAATCTCGAAAACAACTGATATAATATCACTTTAAAAGGAGACTATAAATGCCCAAAATTTTGCTAGTAGAAGATAATGAAATGAATCGCGACATGCTATCCAGACGTTTGAAACGTAAAGGTTTTGATGTCGTGGTTGCTAAAGATGGAGGAGAAGGTGTGAATATGGCACATTTAGAACATCCCGATTTAATTTTGATGGATATGAGCTTACCTGTCAAAGATGGTTGGACGGCAACAAAAGAAATTAAAGAAGCGGAAAAGACTCAAAATACGCCTATTATTGCCCTAACTGCTCATGCGATGTCCGGAGATCGAGAACAAGCGCTTGCTGCGGGTTGTGATGACTATGACACCAAGCCCATAGAATTACCGCGTTTGCTGGGTAAAATTGAAACATTACTTGCACGATAGATAAAAGTAACAGGCTGAGGGACTCATTATGAGTGCTGAAAAAAAGGGCGATTTAGGGACACTTAAAGATGATTTCAGTCATCAAGAAATTAAACTGGTGGACATGGGGCATGATTTATTGACCCCCACCAGCACGATTATTGCCTATACTGAAATCCTCTTAGAATACACAGATAAGCACCTCAAGTGTCCAAATTTTATTTCTGATATTAAAAAAATATTGACCGCCAGCAACCAATTATCAACTTTAATTGTACGCTTGTTTTCTAATAAAGAAACTTTCTGTGGCGTAATTGACTTGGAAGCCTTTACAACCACTGTTCGTCATGATTTACGCAACCCCATCAATATCATTATTGGTTATGCTGAAATGTTGCTTGAAGATATTGAAGAAGAAAATCACCCAGAAGTCTGCACTCATTTGCAAAAAATTCTCTCTTCAGCGCGACGGTTACTGACTTTAATTGGTGATCTCTATTTCTCCAATAATCAATCAAAAAGCGTTTCTAAAGAAAAATTTGAATCTGAATCTATAAATGAGAACGAATATACAGTGCAGCCGCCCACATCATCGTGGAATGTCAGTCTTCAAACCGGTGAAGACACTGTCGATTTAACCACTGGGCAGGCTTTACTCTTAGTTGTCGATGATAAAGAAAATAACCGCGACTTATTATCGCGCCGCTTATATAAAGAAGGATTTAATGTAAAAACCGCTGAAAATGGAAAAGAAGCTCTATTTAAAGTTCATCATCAAAAATTTGATTTAATCCTACTCGACATTATTATGCCAGAGATGGATGGTTTTCAAGTTTTAAAAATCATCAAAAATGAGCCAGAACTGTGGCGTATTCCCGTTATTATGGTTTCGGCTTTAGATGAAATTGACAACATAGTACGCTGTATAGAAATGGGTGCGGAAGATTTTATACACAAACCTTTTAATCAAGTCATCTTAAATGCAAAAATTTCTGCCATACTAGAACGCAAAAGGCTTATAGATCGTGAACGGAACTTTATCAAAAAATTACAAAATGAACAGGAAAAATCAGAAAAATTACTACTGAATATTTTACCACAGCCTATTGCCGAACGTTTAAAAAAGGGCGAACGTACCATTGCAGACTATTTTCCCGAAGTCACCGTGTTATTTTCTGATCTAGTCGGCTTTACAGAACTATCGACCGGTATTTCAGCCTCAACATTAGTAAAAAAGTTAAACCGAATTTTTATCGCCTTTGATAGATTAACTGAAAAGTATGGCTTAGAAAAAATTAAAACCATTGGTGATGCGTATATGCTGGTAGGGGGAGCACCCACGCCGCGTTCTGATCATGCAGAAGCTGTTGCCAATTTAGCCTTAGAAATGCTTAAAACACTTGAAGAATTAAATAAAGGAATGCACGATAATTTTAAAATTCGTATTGGAATCCATACGGGACCAATTGTTGCCGGTGTCATTGGTGAACATAAATTTAACTATGACTTATGGGGAGATACGGTGAATATTGCCAGTCGCATGGAATCGCAAGGCATTCCTGACGGCATACAACTGTCAGAGACAACCTATCAACGCATTAAAAACAAATTTATTTGTGAACGGCGTGGTCCCATTGATGTCAAGGGCAAGGGGAAAATGGTGACTTATCTACTTATGAATCGAAAATGATCAACTTTATCCTGGAAACACACTTATGCTAACACCAGTTATTCTTTCAGGCGGAGTCGGGAGCCGGTTATGGCCATTGTCCCGCGAATCTTACCCGAAACAACTATTAGCTTTAGTTGATCACCAAACGTTATTGCAAAATACAGTGAAACGATTGGAAGGACTTGCAAACCAATCTGCACCGCTTATTGTTTGCAATGAAAATCACCGTTTTTTAGTTGCTGAACAATTACGCAACATCGGTGTATCCGCTGCCCATATTATTCTTGAACCCATAGGGCGCAATACCGCACCCGCCGTCGCAGTAGCCGCATTAACTGCACTGTCGCGTGATTCAGACGCTTTATTATTGGTACTACCTGCCGATCACCTCATTGCGAATGCAGCACTATTCCGCGAAGCCGTCACTACGGGTGTCCCTTTAGCTTCTGCGAATAACCTAGTGACTTTTGGCATTGTACCTAACCGCCCTGAAACCGGCTATGGTTATATTAACGCCACTGATGTGATAGAAGAAAACGCCTTATCAGTCAAACGTTTTGTCGAAAAACCCGATCTGAACACGGCGCAACAGTATATAAACTCAGGCGAATATTACTGGAATAGCGGCATGTTTTTATTCAAAGCATCACAATATCTCAAAGAATTGGAAAATTATGCCCCAGATATTGTGACAACCTGTTGCCAAGCCATTGATAATGCTATAAAAGATAAAGATTTTCTCCGTTTAGACGCAGACGCTTTTAAAGCGTCACCGAGCGATTCAATTGACTATGCCGTCATGGAAAAGACTCATTCCGCCGTTATGATACCGTTAGATGCCGGTTGGAACGATATTGGTGCATGGTCATCATTATGGGAAGTCAGCGAACAGGATAACGAAGGCAATGTAATACTAGGTGATGTGTTAACCGAAAATGTGCATGATAGCTACTTACGTGCGGAACATCGTTTACTCGCCGCAATCGGGGTAGAAAACCTCACGATTATAGAAACCGCCGATGCAGTATTAGTCGCGCATAAAGATCATGTTCAAGAAGTCAAAAAAATCGTCTCCCATCTAAAAGCGGATGAACGCGGTGAAGCGGAATTACATCGTAAAGTTTATCGCCCCTGGGGCAGTTATGAAGGCATCGACGCAGAAACCCGTTTTCAGGTTAAACGTATTACTGTGAATCCGGGTGCAAGTCTGTCTTTACAAAAACACTATCATCGTTCTGAACATTGGATAGTCGTTAAAGGCACAGCGCAAGTGACAAAAGGAGATGAAACCTTTATCATCACGGAAAATCAATCCACTTATATTCCTTTAGGAATCAAACATCGTCTGGAAAATCCGGGCAAATTACCTTTAGAAATTATTGAAGTGCAATCAGGAAGTTATTTAGGAGAAGATGACATTGTCCGTTATGAAGACGCTTATGGACGAGAATAATGGTGAATGATGCTTTGGCAATGGAGTCCAAACCTTCAGATTTGGCAATGGAGTTCAACGCTTTCGCGATGAACAACGTCGAATAAGTTTTTTCGTTTTTAATAACTCACTGATGTTACGCAGGGTGCTTCTAAATTCCACCGATGAAATCGGTGGAATTGAGGTGGTATTCAAATTGGAAGAACCTGCGTCTCTCGTTCCCAAACTCTGTTTGGGAACGAGAGAAAAAATAAAAACTGTTTTCAAATCAAAGCGTTAAAAATGGAGTCCAAAGCTAAAGCGTTGTACTCCATTCGTATTTCAAGGCTGAGTTAACCATTTTTACGCCACACATTCATCACATTAGCCAAATTATCAATCTTTCCCAAAGCTCGACTGAGTTGATCAAGATTATTCGCCTCTAAAGAAAACATCATCTGAACGCGATTATCAGGTTGATTGGTACTTGTATTTGTCGCCAGAATATTAAGGTTTTCATCTGTTACAATGGTACAAATATCACGCAATAACCCCACCCTATCAAAAGCATCAATATGAATATCGACAGGATAGTTTGAAGTTCGCTCTCCATCAGGATGGTTCCACTCGACTTCAATCAAACGCTCATTATTCTCATCTTGCCAACGTAAAGCATTAGGGCAATCGCGGCGATGTATTATCACTCCTCGCCCTTTCGCAATATAACCCACAATGGAATCATAAGCAACGGGAGAACAACACTGAGCCGTTTGAGTCAACAAACCACCCACACCTTGAATCTGAATACCACTGGTATAATCAGATTTAGCAACGATTGGAAGCGACTTCTTTTTTGGAAAGACTTGCTCCTTAAAAGTCTCTGCAATTTGAATAACTGTCGTATCGCCCCTTCCTATTGAAGCTAACAACTCATCTACAGATTTAAAGCACAAAGTCTGCGCAAATTGTTCAAATTTGCCATTTTTTATATTGAATCGCCGTAATACACGTTCTAATAAGATTCGCCCTTCAATGATATTTTTTTGAATATCCTGTTTTTTAAACCATTGCCTCACCTTAGCGCGAGCCTTAGACGTTTTCATGTAGCCCGCTTGTTGAATCATCCAATCACGGCTCGGCTTATCCTCTTTAGAACTCAGGATTTCAACCATATCCCCACTTTTAAGGGTATAAGTCAGCGGTACAATACGACTATTGATTTTAGCACCACGACAACGATGCCCTAACTGAGTATGAATATGATAAGCAAAATCCAATGGGGTTGCACCCTGTGGCAACTCTATAATTTGAGCTTGAGGAGAAAGCGCATAAACCTGATCTTCAAAGATTTCAGATTTAAAACGATCAATAAAATCGCCCACATCCCCATCTTCATCTTTCCATTGTAAAATTCTGCGAAGCCAAGTGATTCTTTGTTCAAAATCTTTATCGTGCTGAGTCCCATTCTCCTTATAACGCCAATGCGAAGCCACTCCTAATTCTGCATGGTGGTGCATAGCATGAGTACGAATTTGTACTTCAAAAATCTTCTGTTCATGACCAATCACAGCAGTATGCAAAGATTGATAACTATTCGCTTTTGGGTTAGCAATATAATCATCAAACTCATTACGCAACGGTTGCCATTTATTATGAATAATACCCAATGCCGTATAACATTCATTCACATTATTAACCAATACACGCATCGCACGGACATCAAAAATTTGATCAAAATCAAGCCCTTTACGCTGCATTTTGTGCCAAATACTATAAATGTGCTTTGGACGACCAGAAACTTCTGCCTTAATACCTGCCTGAAGAAGTGCTTTAGACAAATATTCTACAAGTTGCTGAATATACTTCTCCCTATCAACACGCCGCTCATCAAGAAATTTGGCCATTTTTTTATAAACTTCTGGCTCCAAATAACGCAATGACAAATCTTCAAGTTCCCACTTAATTTGCCAAATACCCAGACGATTAGCGAGGGGGGCAAACAATTCCAAAGTTTCACGCGCAACGCGCCGTTGTTTATCCTTTGGCTGACAATGCAAAACGCGCATATTATCCAAGCGATCAGCTAACTTAATAAGAACAACTCGCACATCTTCAGCCATCGCCAGTAGCATCTTACGCAAACGTTCCCTTTGATGTTTTGCATTGATGATTTTATGTGAATTATCGTTAAGTTCCTCAATCAACTTCATCTTAGTAACGCCATCAACCAAGCGCACTACGATGTCGCCAAAACGTTTTTGAATATCAAAAAGCATTTGCTTATCAAGGGCAACATCATGCAAAATGGCAGCCACCAAAACATCCGTATCCATACCTAATTGTGCCAATATATCAGCCACAGTGATAACATGAAGAAGATAAGGTTCACCAGAAGCACCTTTTTGAGATTGATGTACCTCTTGCGCCAAAAGACAAGCGTCAATTATGGTTTGCTGTTCAATTTGAGGGCGATCTTTGGCAATGCGTTCCACCCAAGCCTGAATATTTAGGCTATTATCCTCATTCGATATTGAAGGAAAAAAATGTGTGCTACTGATCATAAAATTCAATTATTCATTATAAAACCAAAATTCTAACTTTTTTAACTTCGTCTCGAAATCAGCTCTCCGTTATGAGTGATGGAAATTGTACAAATATTGCATAAGTCATTTATTGATTTTATAATAGGCATAAAAAGACAATTTTCGAGCTTCAAGTTGCTAAAAAAACTTGAACCTCCATTTTATTTTTTTAGTCAAACAACACCTATCCCACTAATACTTAACCCAAACACAATTCGAGGCTAAAGTTTTTTTAACGAAAAAACTTTAGCCTCGAAAACTACAAGGATTATTTATAAACTGATGTTACGCACTATGTTTCCAAGATGTTTAAGAAATCCTTGAAAAAAAATCGAATTTCTAAGAAACGATGTTTAAGAAATCCGATTTTGGAAAAAATCGGATTTCTAAGCTCGAATAGAATAGCTTTGCGTAACATTAGTTATAAAAAAGGATAATCATTCGCTCTTCTGTTTATTAACTCTTTGATTTATAATTTTTTTTATCAAAAAACAATCCTTGTAGTGATGTGCATAAATTTTTAGAAATTTTATTCGCCGTTCAGAAACAGAACCCCGATTATTTATGCACAGGTATTTAATTAAATAGATGGGTTCATTTTATAGTGAACAGATTTACAAAGCAATCAAATTTATGGACAATTAAAAATTAATAAACTAAACTTCAATGAACCTATCCCACTATTCAAAAATGCAGAATAATGAATAAAAATAGATAATGAATAAAAATAGTTGGTTTTTTGAGCGCGGGGTTTAAGAAATCCGATTTTTCCAAAAATCGGATTTCTAAGCTCAAAAACGAATAGTGGGATAGGTTCATATAAACTTCCACATTCATTTTGAGGCTAAAGTGTTTTTTAAAGAAAAAACTTTAGCCTCGAAGAACTTTAAGTTTCTCGAAAGAACTCTGAAAAAGGGCTTTGATAACCCAATAACTAATCATTGACAATTCACTCAAAATGAAGAAGAAAGAAAATAAAGGAAAAGAACGTAATAAGAAAGCACTTGCCGACTTTCAGCGTTACTTTGATAGGATTGCGGACAGTTTACAAGATAGAGTCAGTGAATATATGCAAATGAAAAAATATATTCGGATTTATGAGGAATCCAATAAACTTTTGAGTATGGATAAAATTATTAATACCGCCGCTGGGAGTATTTATGAAATTAATATTGACAAAAAAGTGAATATTGACATGATGAAACAGCTTATACAGTCATTAGCTGGAAAAAACAAGCGGTTAAGAACCTTTATACAAAAACAACCACAATCACTACAACTCAAATTACTGGCTCAAGTCTATAAAAACACCCTCAAAATCACCAACCATCTTCAACAAATCAATAAAAATGTGGCTAGAATTAACGAATTAATTCCTGTTATCAAGGCGATCCTTAAATTACCAGATAAAGAGGATAATTTTGAGAGCGATCCGATTCTCATAGGAATTAGCAACGCTCTAGCCGCTAGTATTGATGAACCATGTCTTGATGAGATCAAAGCGATATTAATAAAAGAAAAAACTGATCCGTCTAAATACACTGCTAAATTGAACTTTGAAGAGATAAACGATGTCAGCGATAAAATAATTGGATTATTAAATGACAAATTATTAGTCGCAATTGGTGTTTCCGAATTTCTCATCGCCGGTGTTGACGATGATGGGGCTAATGATGTCCCTGCTGAGAACAGAATGCCTGAAGAATTGCGAGTATTATTTCTCGCTTCTACTATATTAGATATTCTTCAGAAACTAAAAGAATTAAAAAATGCCATTAAAATTATCTTTAATAGCATCAAACTTCACTTACAAATTATGCAAAGTGAAAAATTGGGAAACCAATATAAATCTCTTTTAAAAAGTGGTGATAATAGTCTGCACGGGCTTATTTCAACAACAGTCCCTAATGCTTTAAACAGACTAAAAAAAATGATTATTGAAATCATACCCTGTTTAGATGCCTTTGAACTCAAGTTAAAATTAGACGCGCTTGATCTTGATACCGTGATAAAAATGACATACGGTTTAATCTACGATAAAACCAACAAAATATGGGAAAACCCCTATAATAATTAAGTGAATTAGAATTAGAACTTGGAGTTCGAGGTTTGAGTTTTTTGAAGAAAAACTCAAACCTCGAAAACGCTTTAGCTTTGGACTTAATTTGGAAAAACCTCAGAGGTTTTCAAAACCTCTGAGGTTTGAATCCAACTATTTTTCTGAACATCTCTATATTTGAAAACTTTCGCATCAAACTAAAAAATGGATATTATTTACCTAAAAGCACTAAAAATAGACACCATCGTCGGTATCTTTGAATGGGAACGACAAATCAAACAAATAGTCGTACTTGATTTAGAAATGGCAACAGATATTCAAAAAGCCGCCTCAACCGACAGTATTGAAGATACCCTTGACTACAAAGCGGTTGCCAAACGCCTAATTGATTTTGTCAGCCATAGTGAATTTCAACTCGTAGAAACATTAGCAGAACGAATTACAGAAATCGTTTTAACGGAATTTTCAGTACCTTGGGTACGTCTCCAATTAAACAAATCAGGCGCAATACGTGGAGCGCAAGAGGTTGGTATTATTATTGAGCGAGGGAAAAAATAAACATCATGGCACGAATTTACATCAGCATAGGCAGTAATATTCAGCCGCAACGCTATATCAAAACGGGTTTAGCTGAACTGCGGGCACATTTTGGAAAACTCCTTTTATCCTCCACATATTTAACTGAAGCGATTGGTTTTAAAGGGGACAATTTTTATAATTTAGTGGCTGGATTTGACAGCAATGAAGAAATATATCATATCATCCACACATTGCGTGCCATTGAAAAAAACAATGATCGTCAACGCACAAACAACCGTTTTAGTGCCCGCACCTTAGATATAGATTTATTACTTTATGATGACTTAATTCTTGAAAACGAAGACATAAAAATCCCACGCGACGAGATTATAAAATATGCCTTTGTTCTTTTACCCCTAGCTGAAATTGCACCAACACTTAAACACCCTATCACGGGAAAATCTTATGCTGAATTATGGCAAACCTTTGATAAAAAAGGGCAGATTTTGAAAAAAATTCATCTCAATGATCAAGTTTTTAAAGATTGATTTTTTTGTCATTAGAAATCCGATTTTTGGAAAAAATCGGATTTCTAAAAAATCCTTTGACGAAGAAGTAGAGTGGGCAACGTTTTTTCCTTGCCCACCTGCCTCATTAAAAAGTTCAGTCGATTTCCATATTTAGTATAGAAATCCGATTTTTGGAAAAAATCGGATTTCTAAATCTAATACCTTCGCCAAACACTTGAGTATTAAGCTCAACTATTTAAAAAACGCTTTAAAATCAATGATATTTAAAATCAGCTCAATTGAGTTCAAAAATACGGTAAGTATTTGAAATTTAACCAATATGGCATAATAACCTTATTATTTAGTAGGTGAATTGGCGAAGGTATTGTAAATCCTTTCGAGGTTTTTTCAAAAAACTCTCGAATTCTAAAAAATCCTTTGACGAAGACATGACATCAAAACAATGAAAAAAAAAGCGAAAAAAAAACACGATACTATAACAACAAATGATTTTACAATTTCCTTGGCTGACACAGAGCAAACTAATCCTGCCGCCGCCGATTTATTGCATCTCTGTGCTTTCCTTTGCACAGAAAATATTCCAGAAGAAATTTTAAAAGAAGGGATTAAAGATTTGGAAGGGCATTTTGAACGCATTTATAACGAAGCCACTGCTTATGATGAAACTCTAAAAGCCGCCTATCACACAAAATTTCTGCGCTATAATCCAGAACGCAAAATGATGACAATGAACCGCTCTATACAAGAGCTTTTGAGAAAAAGCCTCTCAAAAACAGAACAGCGGATTTGGGCAGAAAAAGCAGTACGAGCCGTCAACAATGTCTTTCCTAAAGTCGAATTTACAAACTGGTCACAATGTCAACGTCTATTAAAATGCGCCAAAAACTGTGCGGAATGGGTTATAAAATGGGAATTAATGTTTGAAGAAGCCGCCAATTTACTCACAGTCACGGCAAATTACTTACATGAAAATGGCCAATACGCACACGCAAGACCACTCTATGAACGGGCATTAATCATTCGTGTAGAAGTACTCGGTAAAACACATCTAAAAGTAGCAGAAAGCCTTAACGATCTCGCCAGTTTATATCATATTCAAGGCAAATACCCACAAGCCAAACCACTCTACGACAGAGCGGTGGAAATTGTAGAAATCCTCTTAAACGAAAAACACCCTGACACAAAAGAATTACACAAAAGAAGGGCAACCAGCTTCAACAACCTAGGCAGCCTACATAAAGCACAAAAAAAGTTTGAAGAAGCCAAACCCTACTACGAAAAAGCCCTCAAAATTTTAGAAGAAGTCTTATGTGAAAAAAACGCAAACCTCGCCGCAACACTCAATAATTTTGCGGGCTTATATGAAGCACAAGGTAAATATGACACAGCCAAGCCAATGTACGAAAGAGCATTAGACATCTGGAATCAAGTTGGAGATGATCATCCCAATATCTCAGCAACCATCAACAATCTTGGTGGACTCTATAAAGCCATGGGAGAAGATGACAAAGTTAAGCCATTATTAGAACAGGCATTGGCTATTCGTAAACAAGCACTAGGCGAAGATCACCCCGATGTCGCCATCAGCCTCAATAATCTCGCAGAATTTTACAAATCCATCGGAGACTATGCCCAAGCAAAACCCATGTACGAACGGGCATTGAAAATATTAAAAGAAACCTTTGACTCAAACCATCCACACCTCAATATGTGTTCAAAAAACTACAAACACATACGCTATTTGATGAAAAAGTCCAAGTCCAAAAAACACCAATCAAAGCGTCGTAAATAACGTTTTTCTGGAGAAAACGGAAAGAAACGGCCAGTTTTTTGAAAAAACTTGGTTTCTAAACGTTTTTCTGGAAAGGTTCTTGCAAAATTCTGAACACACGAGGTTTAAGAAATCCGATTTTTTTTTCAAAAATCGGATTTCTTAAATCAGGTTTCTTAACTCGAAAAAGCGAGTTTTGCAAGAGGCTATGGAGAAAAAGGAGAAAAAAAATGTCCCTACGCATCGGCGTTGATTTAGGCGGCACGAAAATCGAAGTCATTGCCCTTAATAACCAAGGTGAAACGTTAGCCCGTGAACGTCTTCTCACACCTCAAGGGAATTATGCAACTACCGTTCAAACCGTAGCTGATTTAGTTCACAGCATTGAACAACGTTTAGGTACTCAAGGCACTGTCGGCATTGCCATGCCAGGCGCGTTATCGCCGGCAACTGGACTAATCAAAAACGCCAACTCCATCTGTTTAATTGGACAACCCCTCGATCATGACCTCAGTGCAGCCTTGCACCGCCCCATTAAATTAAGCAATGATGCCAATTGCTTTGCACTATCTGAAGCGGTGGACGGTGCAGCGGCGGGGGCAGAAGTCGTCTTTGGCGTGATTATCGGAACGGGTACAGGCGGGGGCATTGCCATTAATAAACAAGTGTTAACTGGCATCAATGGCATTGCCGGAGAATGGGGACATAATCCTTTACCCTGGCCTCAAACAGAAGAATTACCAGGGCAGCCCTGTTACTGTGGCAAACAGGGCTGCATAGAAACCTTCTTATCGGGGCCAGGAATGGCGCGTGACTATCAAACGAATACAGGACAAACACTTTCACCGCCTGACATTCTCGCCTTAGCCGAAACGGGGGACGATACGGCCAAAGCCTGTTTATCACGCTATACAGACCGCCTAGCACGAGGATTATCCAGTATAATCAATGTGTTAGATCCAAATGTCATTGTATTAGGCGGAGGCATGTCAAATATTGCCCAATTGTATATCCAAGTACCCCACTTATGGGAACAGTATGTCTTTTCGGATCGCGTCAATACGGTATTAAAACCGGCAAAATATGGGGATTCAAGTGGAGTACGGGGGGCGGCGTGGTTATGGCCCATTTAAGGCTAAAGCTTTCGCTTGAGCCATAACTTAACGGCACGAGCAACGCTCATCGTAATAACCTCCAAGAAAAGTCGCGTTGCTACTATGGAAAAGCACAATTATGGGGCCAAGCAATACTTTTTATCTCATTGTAATCTGTGGGAACTTCAGTTTGTTTAACAATATCACAAGTTTGCACATCTATCACCGCAAAGCTCAGACTGTCATTCTCACGAAAGCCAAATAGCAACGTGTCATCTGGGAGTGTTTCCATTGCGATGATTTCTGTTCCAAATGAATTGATGAGGTTGTTACACACCCTACTGATAGCGTTTTCAGCCTCTTTATCTGGCTTATAGTTCCATACTATAGCGCCTTGATTGAAATTGGCAACTGCATAGAGTATAGTACCCGCATTATTCCAAGTTAAATCTTCAAGTTTAAGTTCTTCTTTGTAGGGTAAAACCATCTTGGCTTTTCTGAGAAGTGGTTGATTTCGCTTGTTATTATTGAATTGAAAAAGCCCATTTTTTGAACTCCATCCCCAAAGTGTACCATCGGGATGAAAGGTAATGTCATCAACTGTTTTAAAGCCAGTATCACCAAATTCAGTCTGAATGAGTGTTTTATGATCGACTTGATGAAGTTTTCCTTTTGAGGTGATGGCATAAAGTTGGTTAGTCAACGGATGGAAATCCATGGCATGGAGGTTGAGTTTTTTGTAAGGTTTACCGAATGGGCTGACTTCAAAAATGTCAGTGTCAATGGTCAACAATTGGGTGTTGCGTTTATTGACATCATCTTGGACCCCATAAAGAAAGCACACGCTTGTGGGGACAGATGACTTCGCAATAAAACCATTTGCCGCAAATCGACTATCAGAGTTTGCTCCCCAACAGGTCACGGTGTTATTAATCCGAACCCCGCACGTTTCAAATATACCCGCCGTGACAGAATAAAAAGAGCTGTTAGGGGGAGTCGCTTGACCATCACTATCACTGCCCCAACAAGCTATGGTGTTATCGGTACGGACTCCACAAGAGTGCCACTTGCCTGTACTGACTTGAGAAAAGGTACCACTCGGAGGCGTCGCTTGACCGTGGTTATTGCTGCCCCAACATTCCACGGTGTTATCAGTTCGGACACCGCAGGTATGCCACCCACCTATAGCAGCACTCACTTGCAAAAAAGTACCACTTGGGGGAGTCGCTTGACGCTCACTGCCATCTTTCTTCGCGTATGGGTTTGTATTACTGCCCCAACAGGCCACCGTGTTATCGGTTAGTATGCCGCAACTATGCCATTTCCCGGCACTGACTTGGGAAAAAGTGCCATCTGGGGGCGTAGCTTGACCATAATCGTTGGCCGTATTTTTACCCCAGCATTTAATGCCATTGTCGGTAGTGACTCCGCAAGTGTGATAATAGCCAACACTGACTTGGTAAAAGGTATCCTTTGGGGGCGTAAGTTGACCATAATCACTCCACGGGGGTGCCCAGCATGTTAAGGTGCTGTCGTCTCTAATTCCGCAACTATGAAAACCGCCCACACTGAGTTGAGAAAATGTGCCATCAGGGACAATGTTTTTATTGTCACCCCAGCATACCACGGTATTATCTGTTTGGATTCCGCAGATTCCAGGCCCGCCAGCATCCAAAATATTCGCCGAGACTGCTCCACCTGCCATGAGCAGAGAGGGCAACATTAAGCGACTTAACGCCCAAATACTTCGCAAAGATAATTCAGGGATAGAGTGATTCATAAGTTGTTCTCCTACAGATAAATCTCATTGATTCATAGCCATTCAAATAAATATTTTTCTGCTTGAAAGGAACCAAGTTTTTTGAAGAGGTTCAAGTTTTGTTTTTCAACTTGAACCTCAAAACTTGATTTCTCATTGCCCATTTTCAAATAGTTACCCACAACGCTAAAAGGAATTATGTAGGTACGAAAAAGTCTTTTAACATTTTTAACCCGTTCAAGAAATCCGATTTTTGGAAAAATCGGATTTCTATCTGAAAAAAAAATGTTTTCGAGGTTTCAGTTTTTTGAAGAAAAACTGAAACCTCGAAAAGACTAATGCGTACCTACTTATTTCTTAGGAAAAGTCGCATCATCCACATAAGGATAACTACAATCAGGACGGGCTAGCCCTTTGACATCATGGTAAGCCGTGGCCATTTCTTCTTGTCTTATGATGTCACAAGTTTGCACATCAAGCGTCCAAAAAGTCAGTTTCTCATTCTTCGTAAAGCCCAATAGCAACGTGTCGTCTGGCAGCGTTTCCAGTGCTTCAACGTCATCTAAAGAATCCATGATGTTGTCGCATACCGTACTGACAGTCCCTTCACTCGCATTATAGAACCACAATTTTTCCTCCGGCTGGCTGGGGGTATCGTCTGGGTATTGGTTCTTGTATAAGACTCTTCCAACACCATAAAGTATAGTACCCGCCATGTTCCACGTTAAGTCATTCACTTCAAATTCAACAACTTCTTCAGCTTCCCTGTCGTAGGGTAAAATCACTTCAACCGCCACTTCAACCGCCTCGGGGTCTCGTTCATTATTCTCGACATCCTTGATTTGGAACACGCCAGCATCTTGTGCCCATCCCCAAAGCGTACCATCAGGGTGAAAGGCTACCCCCTCAACTTCTTTAAAGCGTATTTCGCCAATCTCTTCCAGACTCTGAGCACCATTACGCACCTCGTAAAGGTGTCCGTTATTATTCTCATCACCACTAGAAGCGGCGTAAATTTGGTTGGTCACTGGATGGATGTCCAAGGCTTTGATGTCATAGTTTTCATCAAGTTTACTGCGTGCGTGGACTTCGGATGTGCCTGAATTAATGATAAAAAATTGGGTGTCATCCCCGTCGTCGTGGACACCATAGAGAAGGCACGCATCAGGCTCGGATGACTTCACAATCAAACCCGCCGGGGGTACAGTTTCACCGTTGTTACCGTTACCCCAGCATAGCACAGTATTGTCGGGCCGAACTCCGCAGACGTTATTAATGCCAGCACTGATTTTGGTAAAAAGGCCGCTTGGTGATTCACAGAGACAACCGGGCCGTAGTGGTTTACAAACACAAGTACTGTTTGGGGGTCTCAGGGCTTCATTAGCAGAAAACTCAGAAGTACCCGAACAGAGCACAGCGTTGTCGGTACGTAGCCAGCAGGTGAACCACGACGTTCCCGCACTGACTTGGTAAAAGGTATCAATGCCTTGATAAGAGGTGTTGGTGTTCGGGGGCATCTCTTTACCATCACCGGTTAAACAATCACTTGACTTCCCAGTACTACCGTTGAAACATACACCACCACCTTCATTGATGTACTTGCCACCCCAGCAAACTGGGATGTTGTTAGTACGGATCCCGCAGATATGATGAAGAAAGCTGGCACTAATCTGTGAAAAAGCACCGCTAGGAGGAGGGTACAATGGAATCTTATATTGACTTGAGTAGTTAGCCCCCCCCCAACAGGCCAAAGTGTTATCCGTTCTGATACCACATGTGAACTCCGCAGCTTTCGCACTGACTTGATAAAATGTGTCACTTGTAGGTGCAACTTCATCACTCTTATTACTGCCCCAGCATGTGACGGTGTTGTCGGTTTGAACCCCGCAAGTGCGCTTACTACCAACACTGACTTGGTAAAATGTGCCGCTCGGAGTTGCTATGGCTTCATCACTCTTGCTGCCCCAGCAAGCCAAGGTGTTGTCAGTCTTGATTCCGCACCCTCCTTGCCCCGAGCCGATACTGATTTGGGAAAAAGTACCGCTTGGCGGTGTACCACCACCTCCCCAGCATACCAAGGTGTTATCAGCCTGGATTCCGCAGATTAAATAGCCAGCATCCAAAACAGCAGCAGAAACAGCATTACTCGCCATAAGTGGATAAAACAATATTAAGGTGCTAAACACCAAGCAAATTCGCCAAGATAATTTAAGAATTGGATCATTCATAAGTTTTTCTCCTTTTTAAATCTTTAAATAAGGCTGAGTTGAACAAGACATGAACACCAAAGCCTCTATTATCAACACAGACTTGAAAGTTGATAAGAACGAACAGCCAACGAATCAAGAATATTATACCGCACCAAGTCATTTCGCAATATCGTTGTAAACTTCGCCTTTCTGGACAGCAAGTATGTCATTTTCATACCATTTTGATGCGCCAACGTCTAAAGGGTAAAGCCGCATTCTAAACATTACATTATTGATTAGGGATATCAAAGAACTGGTCGCCCAGTTCTGAATGCTTAATAACGACAGGCTGCATGCAGAATGGAATGCTGTGGTCAACCAACATAAAAAAGCTCAAATTTGAAAGTCGAAATTAACATAAACCATATTGCAAAACTACTTTATTTTTACCCCACTACTATGACCTAACATATTTGCCTTTTTTTGATCGCAAGTCGTTCCTATATGAAAATATCTTTTGACATGGTGTTTAAAGTCACTCTTTTTTCGCTTAATTGAATATGAGAGTTTTTCAGTTAAGGTATAAGGTTGAAGCAACTGTGCTACCCACGCCGAACCTAATAACCTTTCTTTTAATAAGGGATAGGTATCAGCCAATTCATTGACTATCTGATTAAGTCTCGGCTCACACCGTATAGCAGAAGGGACATGATAATGACAAAAAAATGGCAAATCGTTTGGTAGCGGCATTTGACCGACTTGATAATTAAAACGATCTTCTAGCACATTAACCGTTAAATTCAAGCGGGCAACGGCTATAGGCAAAGCAAGTTGGTCCAACCAAGGATATTTATTCGTTATAGAAGCCTCTGCGTCAATCTTTCGACAACTGTCTTCCCATATTTCCGCAAAACCCAAGCCATTTTGTACCGCAATGACACCCGCATTAAAATAAGGCAACATCAATTCATCAGTTCCAAGAGAGATAACCTGCCACTGTGGTAATGGTAGATTAAACAAATCATATATCTGTTGCCATCGCTTGACATCACGGGTAAATAATATAGTGCTTGGTACCGCACTAAAGGGCGCGTCAAAAATTCCTTTTATCTTCCTGGCGGTGTTTTGGGCTGTTCCAAAGATTGAAGAAGGGTTAGGGGGAATGCTATCAGGGGAAAATTCCCGTGAACATAAAATATCGCTGTCTAAAAAAATCAGTTTATCCGCCGGCGTGTCTATACCTAAACAAGCAAATTTGTTGCCTATGGGATAATTTTCATTAATCCGGTTAGTGATTGGCACAGAACGCACACCTAAACTGTGCATAAAAGCCAGCGTATCCGCAGAAACTGTACCCCATCTGGCGGCGGGTTGTGGGAGAGCGGCGACACATTCATAATCACAACGTAAATAATGCTTTAATGAGGCAGCGAGGAGCATAGATTTCAGTTCCAAACCGCCTTCTTGACAAACAAAAATGAAGCAGTATTTCATAGTTTATAGGATTCTCACATTGACAAAGTCTTCAAAGTTTCCATCACGACAAATTTCTTTCATTATTTCATTTTTGATGAAGTGACGTATAACTTCATTAAACAGGTTTTTTTGTACTCATGGAATAGATAATTCCCCATCCCCAATATTAATTTTCACCTATGCAACGACAATACTTTGACAAAGTCGCATTTGCACTTTGATAACTTTCCAAACATTCTTTCGATATTTCTTTCGGTAAGGAGATTTTTGGGCTTGCCTTCTTAACAATCCTTCCAGAAGTAATCTTTTTTGAAACAGGATCACCAACCGCCCCCAATCCAAAAAGACCTTTTGAGGATAATGGTGTATATTTTTCGGAGAACGAATATTGCGTATCAAGAAAGCTTTTCAAACTACTAAGTGTCGTTTGAGTATCAGAAATTAATTGTTCATAAGTCAGATACAGAGACTTTTCTTTATTGTTAATGAGTTTTGCATACTCCGTCAACTTAGCTAAACGGTTTCTATAATATTGAGATGCCCATACCTTCCCCTCAACCTGCTTGGAACAAGCCATCTTTAAAAAATTTTCATTTAATAAACTTGAAAGAGAACTTTCACTGTCCCTCAGCAAAAAAATACACTTGATATTTTCATTAAAGAAAATATCCGGATTTGATATATTTGAATTATGGTTAAGGTTGTCAAGGATATACCTTTCGGTTATTAATAATCTTGAACGTCTGCTATAGACTTTGCCCCGTAGTATTCTAAAATCTCTTTCAGAAGAATAACTAATGCCGGTTTCCCCCATTCCGATTATTTCAGGATTGGTACATAATAAATTGACACAAAGAGTAGAGCCCGCTCGCATATGAGATAACAACAAAATCACTTTTTGGGGTGTATCTAGCTTGTTAATACATATAGAATCATAGATCGGATAGAGTAAATTTCTTACTATCACCCTTGAATAATTAGTTATTCTTGAAAAATTACTCACTTCATTACTTACTCCTAAAAGTTGTTGGAACGATGTGACACACAGACACGGTTTTACAATTAAACCTAAATAGCGGTATTAAGTCATTCTCTGCACGTTGATAAAATTACTCACCAAAAAAGAATAGCCAATCGTGTTTTGGAACATATTATAATCTTAAGAACTGAAACCTTTCACATTGGGAAAGTATTTTTCCATTAATTTTTTCGGCGTTAGCCCTAAAAACGTATCATTTTAACGAAATATAGCATTTCCCGATTGAATAAACTACAGATATAGATTTATTTATCAATTAGTTGAATAGTATTTTTGTACTTTACCTAATCGGGAAACGCTATAACTTGGAGTTTTCCACTATTTTTGTAACTGCTTTGGAGTAGAGCCAATTTTGCTGTCCAGTTTCTTCAATAGACTAGACTTGAACTTAAAACTTTAATAGATTTCGCTCGTTCACACTCAAGTTTGTTTTCCAAAAATTCATAGTTAAAATCAACACTTAATTTATGAATATTTTTTTCATCATTGATCTGCCGATCTTTTAGACTAAATAAATTCAATAAACTCTCAATTCTGTTTCCTCCAAATGCAGATTTTACAGGCACAAAAGGCTTTTTAAAGTTGATAGAAAAACAAACACCATGAAATGAGTTAGTTATTACAAAACGTGCATTGGCAAAAAGTTCTATAAATTCAATGGGGCCAGCATCTCTGATGTGAAAATCCGCATTTATAAGTGGCTTAAATGCTTGATCAATTATCACGACTTTATTTCCAAACTTTTTGACAAAAAATTCAACGACTTTTTTCAGCAAAGGATATCTCGCTATCCGGTACACAAGTATATAATCTTCCTTTTGACTTTGAAAATTTTTATCTATTTCCAAAGCTTCAAACCACTCTTCCTTTGAAAGTAGCAAAGTCGGATCTAACACATGAAACACTTCTCTTTCCAAGAGTTGAGACAACATTTCTTGATCATCACTTTCCCTGACTGAAATAGTCGTAAAATCTTTTAACAAATCTTTGAGTTTTTCCTTTTCAGAATCGGTAAAATGATAACCATTCATACTCGACGCGTAAGAGATTTTTTTTGCGTTTTTATTGGCAAAGCTTAAAAAGTAAATTGGATCCAGTTCTCCTTTTTTACCCTCTTTAGAAACAAGACCAGGATTCCAAATTTGATCACTTCCGCAAACATACACATCAAAATCATTAATCACTCCATTTTGTATATCATGTTGAGTGACTAACTTTGATAAATTCATGTTAGATTCAAGAATCTTTTTAAACTTTTTAACGACCTTATTTCTATCTTTGAGTCGTAAAATATCATGTATGGCCATTTTAATGCCATGAATTGACGGCTTAAATCTTATTAGATCTAATCGATACGGCAAGTCTGGCTTCAAATAATTTATGGTTTCAACTTCTCCATACACAAAATTTTGGCATTGTGTCTCTTTTCTTAAAAAATCTTTATTACCAATTATCAATAAAAACTTGTGTATGTCATAGCTCAATCGCCAAATCCGCCCTCCTAAACTCAATTTGACTCTGTGGCGTTTTGGACAGGATTAGAATAACCTTTCACCTCGGGAAAGTATTTATCCATTAATTCTTTGCAATGAAAATTAGCCTTTTCTTCTAAAAAATCCTTGTCTATCTTTGACAGAAAATTTTGTTTTTGCTTTT
>JAOZSV010000270.1 GCA_029939505.1 Thiotrichaceae bacterium
CATCTCCCACGCGAGGTTTAAGAAATCCGATTTTTGAAAAAAATCGGATTTCTAAGGCTAAAAACAGTTTTGCAAGAGCCTCATTCCATAATCAGTTTTTCAAAGAGTCATTTTTTCAAAGGCGCAAATTATGAACTTCAAAAAACACAAGTATTTTACATCACTAATTGGGTTTGCGGCATTCAGTTGGTTATCATTCGCACAGGCGGCGACGGATTGTAGCGACTCTGCTCAGACTGAAAACAAGTATGCTCAGACGCAAATTAGTGCAAAGGAATGTCATGCCCTTATTGATTTATACACCAGCACGAAAGGTGCTCGCTGGAAAAATCATACAGGCTGGAATGTGACGGAAAAACCCTGCAATTGGTATGGTGTAGGATGTAGCGATGGACATGTCAACTCTATCTATCTATACCATAACAAACTGAGCGGTTCTCTCCCTGAATCGTTGGGCAATTTTAGCCATTTAGTGTATCTCAATTTGGGCAGCAACCAACTCAATGGTTCTCTTCCTGAATCGTTGGGCAAATTAAACGAGTTGTAGTCTCTTGAACTGGGCGATAACCAATTCAGTGGTTCTCTCCCTGAGTCGTTGGGCAATTTGAGTAATTTGATTTATCTCAATCTGTTTCATAACCAACTCAGCGGAACTCTCCCAGAATCGTTGGGCAACTTGAACCTTATGCAGAGGTTCTATCTGCACAATAACCAATTCAGCGGAACTCTCCCAGAATCGTTAGGTAATTTGAGCAGTTTAGTCTATCTCTATCTGCACAATAACCAACTCAGCGGAACTCTCCCAGAATCGTTGGGCAATTTGAGCAGTTTAGTGTATATCAAACTGTACAATAACCAATTCAGCGGAACTCTCCCTGAATCGTTGGGCAACTTGAGCCTTATGCAGTTTCTCTCTCTGCACCATAACCAATTCAGCGGTTCTATCCCAGAGTCGTTGGGCAAGTTAAGCCGTTTAGAGTACCTCTATCTGGATCATAACGAATTGTGCGGAGACATTCCATCGTCGTTGATGAATCTGAATAATCTTAAAAATTTATTGTTAAATAACAACCACTTAACGGTTTCTTTTCCCGCTCTCACCGCTTGGCTTAACAAGCGAAACATTGTTAGTGATTGGACAATGAGTCAAACACCCTGTTCAAAATAGCCGAAACGTGTTTTAAGTACTGAAGCATAAGTTTTAAGACTTTTTGGAGTACAAATCTTCAGCTTTGTGCGTTTGAAGTACAACGCTTTAAGACTCAGTAGTTACAATTTTTGTAACTACTCAGCCTTGAAATGCGAATGGAGTTCGAGGTTTTAGTTTTTTTTTTCAAAAAAACTAAAACCTCGAAAACGCTTCAGCTTTGTGCGTATTGGAGTACAACGCTTCAGCTTTGTGCGTCTTGGAGTATAACGCTTCAGCTTTGTGAAGTACAACGCTTTAAGACTCAGTAGTTACAATTTTTAATTAAAACTAACCCCACCATTTTTTGCATTTTGCACCATTTTTTGCATTTAATTTTGCATTTTGCGTTTTTTTTTGCCACTCAAAATTATCAATTTCTTAAAAAACAAAGGGTTATAAGTTGGCTTAACTCTTGCATAGATGAAAAGTAACAGGTATTTCCTATAGGAGATATTTACAAAAACTTTAGCTTCAAAATCCGTTCTACTTCATATTGGATAGTACCTGAGTAGTTACATTATTTAAGTATAAAGGTGAAAAAAATGAATGCCATATTCAAAAAACGTGTTCCAGCGTTGAAAACTAAGGGGCTTACGTCCCGAAAGCGATGGCGAAATCATCTTGCCCAATGGGTAATGGTAAGTGGGTTCGCTTTTCTATATACTCCTCTGTCTGTGACATGGGCAACAGCATATCCGGAAGCGGGTATAGACCAAACATCGTCTTTAGGGAGTTTCTCAATTAGACTCACAAAAGAATACGGAATAAAGTGGTTGGCTATTGATACCTGTCCCGGTAATCTGAATAATCCTAATGATCCTTGTGTCATTCACAGTCCCACACTACAAGATATCAATACCAAAATCGGTCGAAGCCAACGACACGAGGATGGTGACAACGCTGATGTCGAGGGTGCTTTTATACCCTGTAGAGACGAAGGTGTTGAAATATTTGGTTGCCCAAGAACAGAGGAATTTCCAGACTTTCTCCCAAACCCTGTTATGGATAGCGATTTGACTTTGGTGCCTCATATTGGCTTATTTACAAAGGGACCTCTGGGTACTGAAGAAGTGCATACGCAAATTCTCAGCCTTAATATGACGGAACACAAAGCGTGTTCTGGACCACAATCTGCAACTGCTATCAGGGTTGGATTTGCAGGAATCCTTCCTGAGCCTTTTGAAATTACACCACGCAGTATCGGTGAAGTGGAATCTAAAAACGCTAAAGAGGAAACGAGAGTTTTCGATGAAAACAAAGATATGTTTGACCTAGACGCAGAAGGCTTCTTCAACGTATTTATGTACATAGACCTCGATCTCGACGTGAATCAAGACGTTGACACGACGCTATTCAACATAGCACCTCTGGTCATTCAACAGAATGATTTAACCCGATTTCCACTGACAGCAGTCTATATACATGGTGGTAATGATTTTCATCCCATGGTTTACGACAAATATAGTGGCGATCAGGTTGGCTGGCTCACATTTGCGGGTCATGGCATTGGTTACAGTTGTCTGGAGCAAAAGGAACTGAGAAAGGAACTGGGTAAAGAAGCAAAGTTTATTAAGGATGAAGCTGAATTTGTTAAAGATTACGCGATAGCTTATGATCGGTTGTCTAAGGCCACTAAGGGAAAAATGTCAAAACTGGAACCTTACTGGAAAACTCTTCTAAATGTCCCTAACCCCACCGCAACCGATCTAGGCATACTTTACATCACAAACACCAGTTCGGATGCGACAATCTCTCATATTTATGGCACAATGTATAGTAAGGGAACGCTACTCGTTGAAAATAAAGATTTGCTAAAAATAGGCGACTCTCTTAAACCTTTGGAAACGATGCGCCTTACTTCGGCTGATTTGAGTAATATTGTCGGTCAAACTTGGGGCGGTCGTGCATTAATGAAGATAGGATGTAGTGCGAGTGATAGTGGTTGCTCACCTGATATCATCAATGTGATGATGACCGGACGTAAAATTGGAGGAGGTCCTCTTATTGACTTGACTCCAGAAGTGCCTGAAAAACGAAAGGGTGAAAAGGGTATTTTCACAATCTTGGGTATTCCCACAAATGGAGGCGAGGACGAATCCAATATTCGTATTAACAATATCAGCGCCAGTTCGATTACAGTTGAAATCATCATGTATAATGGTTCTAGCAAGAAGAGTATTGGTACGAAACAGATTTCCATTGAACCAAACAATTTTGTCAGGTTGCAGAGTACAGATTTACCCGGTTCATGGGCAAATGAGAGTGCATGGTTGCAGATAGTAACCAATGCGCCATCTGGTGTCACAAAGGTACAGTATTTTATGAGAGACAAAACAACTGGTATCCTAAGCAATCTCAGTGTTGGTGGACAACAATAATTATTAAATGTAGGGTGGGTAGGAACGAAGTGGAAACCCACCATTTTCAGTGGAAATCCACCATTTTATTTCAGCGTAACGGAGGGTTTCGCTATCGCTCTACCCACCCTACATTTTCACCATTTAAATTATTACAGTTAGTTTTTTTGAAAAGGAGCAAGTGATGAACTTAAAAAGACACAGATATTTTACTCCGCTAATCGGGTTAGCGGCGTTCAGTTGGCTATCATTCGCACAGGCGGCGACCGATTGTGCTGTTCAAACTCAAATTGATGAAAAAGAGTGTAATGCCCTTGTTGAGTTTTATATCAGAACAGATGGTGCGAATTGGGAAAACAAAACAGGCTGGAATGTGACGAATGAACCTTGTGATTGGTATGGTGTCATATGTGAAGCTGGGGAGGATACCGAACTTGAGGAGACCGAACTTGAGGAAACAGATCAACCCGACGACGTTCCTATCCCTGATGATTCGTCGTTAGAGGAAACCTCCGACGCTTTTATCGCTGAGTCGTCTTTGGAGAGTTTGAGCAAATTGACGCATCTTGAACTGTCCAATAACCAACTCAATGGATTTATCCCCGAATCGTTGGGCGATTTGGTTAATTTGACCTATCTCGATCTGTCCATTAACCAACTCAGCCGTTCTATTCCTAAATCGTTGGGGAATTTGATCAATTTGATGTTTCTTGAGATGTACGATAACCAATTCAGCGGTTCTCTCCCTCAGTCGTTGGGAAATTTGTTCAATTTGACGTATCTCGATCTGTCCAGTAACCAACTCAGCGATTCTATCCCTGAGTCGTTGGGCATGTTGAGCAATTTGCAGTCTCTCTATCTGTACGATAACCAATTCAGCGGTTCTATCCCTGAATCGTTGGGGAATTTGAATCGTTTGCAGTATCTCTATCTGCACGATAACCAATTCAGTGGTGCTATCCCTGGAACGTTGGGGAATTTGAGCAATTTAGAGAAGCTCTATTTGAACAATAACCAACTCAGCGATTCTATCCCTGGCTCGTTGGGGTATTTGAATAGTTTGCAATATCTCTATTTGAACAATAACCAACTCAGCGATTCTATCCCTGACTCGTTGGGAAATTTGAAGAATTTGGTGATTCTCCGTCTGGATAATAACCAACTCAGCCGTTCTATCCCATACGAGTTGGGGAATTTGAGCAATTTGATGATTCTCCGTTTGGATAAAAATCAACTATGCGAATCTATTCCTTACTCGTTGGGCAAATTAAGTAATTTGGTGTGGTTCCATATAAACGATAACGAATTGTGTGGAGACGTTCCAAATTCGTTGAAGAAGCTGAATAAACTGGTTCATGTTGGTGGTTTAATGTTAAAAAACAACCACTTAACGAGTGATCAAAATGCTTATCAACCTGATATGATTGCTTGGCTTGATAGCCTAGAACCGGATTGGGCAAAGACTCAAACGCTCGGTTGTCCATTAATCTATGGCGTACATGATGGCGGATTGAATGACTCTCAATTCTTTAGGATTGATGATGACTTGGAAGTCAAACCAATGGGATCAACCTATTATGGATACGATATTGAAGGTTTGGATATGCACCCCAAAACAGGGGTAATTTATGCGACTTCAGGTGATGATTCAGAGATTATTTCAAGTGATGATTCAGACGATGATGTTGAAGTGAAAGAAGATTTTGAAAGTGGTGCGATTTATACTTTCGATAAATACGAAAGTACATTGACGTATATTTGTCGCACCGGCTTAGGCGATCTTTCTGCGATAGCTTTTCATCCGAGAGATAACAGTTTATGGGCATGGGCTAAAGGTGAAGGCTTGTTTACTATTAACATAAATCAGATTAAGGATGATGTTTGCGCGAAAACGGCAAAATACCTCAATTCTTCAGCAGCAGTTGAAGCCATCGCTTGGGATTCTCAGGGCAAAACACTCTATGGCACCTCGAAAAAAGGGAAGTTGTATCAATATAAAAATGGGGTTGTGACGGAAAAATGTAACCACATTTATTTCGGAGCGGAAGCATTGGATACAGTCGTGCTGAATGGTGAAGAATTCTTATTGTATGCGTCGAATGCGGGGCGCAATACGAGTATTCGTCTTTTTGATGTTGAGACTTGTTCAAGGATAAAAAATGTGACTGTGCCAGTATCCCCATATACAGATGTTGAAGGGATGACTTTCAATATTCATTAATTGTTGTCGGGGCGAACTGTTCGCCCTTTTCCTTAAATACTGAAGCATAAGTTTTAATACTTTTTCCAACGCTTCCGCTTTGGGCGTGCCAAAATCACGCATCATATACGATAATTTGTGCTTCAGCATTTAAAAGGAATTCCATTAAACTTGATGATCAAGTTTTTTCTAAAGCCAAACCCTTTTTATCTGTCAATTTTGAAGGCAAGCCTACAGATTGCCCTACAAAAAAACCGTCAATGTCGGGGCAGACATACATAACTGATGTTACGCACTATGTTTCCAAGATGTTTAAGAAATATTTGAAAAAATCGGATTTCTAAGTAAGCGGCGAAACGATGTTTAAGAAATCCGAT
>JAOZSV010000271.1 GCA_029939505.1 Thiotrichaceae bacterium
GGGGATTATAACAAATTTTTCTGAACTTCTATATCTAAAACTCGCAACCACCTCTTTAAAAAAACGTTAGCCTCGACTCGAATACACTTTCAGGTGCTTGTGTCTCGTTTAGGGAGTACGACCTTGGATTAGGGTTCAGACAGTCTGGTTTTAACCGTGTGTCGTTTAGCTGAGTTACATCTTGGGGCGACACCACCCCTCATAACCCTTTTCACAACATGCTATTGTCCCCTTTGGCTTTCACCATTAGGTAAGTTGCTGCTTTATACCCTTTATATCAGGGTAATACATCCTTATATATCAAGTTTATACCCTCTTAGGGCGCACCTACCCAGCCTACGTTTCAATGCCATTAAGTTAAGGGCAGACACACAGGTCTGTCCCTACAAACCCCACGTATTCTCTGGTTGTAGGGGCGAACCTGCGTGTTCGCCCCTACCCTCGCTAAAGCGTTGGACTCCAAGAAACGCCCAAAGCTAAAGCGTTGAACTCCAAGAAACGCCTCATTTACCCACACAAAACGTCGAAAAAATTTGCCCCAGTAAATCATCAGTCGTCAATTTACCCGTGATTTCACCCAGTTTTGTGCTTGGCGTAATTCTTCGGCGAGCAATTCACTTTGATCAGTCTGAGCATGATTCAAAGCGGTTATAAAGGCATTTCTGGTCCGTTGTAAACTATCCAGATGGCGGCGGCGTGCCATAAAACGGCCTTCGGTACTACTGTGTAATCCCATTTTGTCTTTTAAATACGCTTTTAAAAGCCCAATGCCTTCCCCTGTTTTAGCCGATAAATATAACACGCCGTCTGCATTCATGCCGGCACGATGATGACTGAGATCAATTTTATTGCGGATAATTAAAGGTGATTGAGGCCATTCCGCTAATAAATTCGCGTTTTCTTGATCCTCGTGATGACGATCATCTAACAGCAATATCACCAGATCAGCTTCTTTAATGGCGAGTTTTGTGCGACGAATGCCTTCTTGTTCGACAGGATCGTCAGTTTCACGCAATCCGGCGCCGGTGATATGTAATGGCATCCCGTCTAGTTGAATTTGATCACGTACCACATCGCGAGTTGTACCGGGTATCGGTGTAACAATGGCAGTCTCTCTACCGGCTAAGTGATTGAGTAGGCTTGATTTTCCCACATTCGGTTCGCCGACGAGCACAATTCGCATTCCTTGAGTAAATAGCCTTGTTGCGCTTGATCGAGTGTTTTATCAAGGTCATTCATAAAAATATTAAGTTTTTCAATGACTTGACCATCAGCTAAGAGATCAATTTCCTCATCGACAAAATCAATTCCTGCTTCAATATAAGTACGCAGCCAAGTTAATTGATCAACGAGGGCATTAATTTTTGCGGAAAATTCGCCTTGCAAGGAGCGTATCGCACAACGTGCGGCTTGTGCAGACGCGCTCTATCTATTAAATCGGCTATCGCTTCTGCTTGGGCTAAATCGATAGGCGGGCAAGACACGCGCCTAATTTGAGGAGTGCTTTCAGTAATATATCCATGACAATGGCACCACCATGTCCTTGAATTTCTAACACGTCTTCGCCAGTAAAAGAATGGGGTGCCGGAAAATAGAGAGCAATACCTTGATCAAGTAATTGATCTTCGCTATCGACAAAATTACTTAAAGTGGCATATCGAGGCTGTGGTAATTGCCCTAATAGGGCGTGAGCGATTTCAGGGACAAGTGGCCCTGAAATTCTGATCACGCCAATGCCACCGTGTCCTGTCGGAGTGGCTAAAGCAGCGATGGTCTCTTGTGAGTTCATTTTCTAAGCATCGAAACTAAACCTGTCAGGTTTGACATTTCAATTTTTTTTCTGGTTCCCACGCACGCCGGCGCGTGGGAACCAGAAAATGGTATTTTTTGTAAAAATATCCATTGATTCGTTCCAACGCTGGAGCGTTGGGAACGAGGGAAATTCAGTCAATTACCACCAAAATCATTAGGTTTATCTTTTAACTCAAAAACACCAAACGTTAACGCTTTTTGATCGATGACTTTAAGAATGGCACTATAGCGTGGTTCGGAAGAACCTTCTGTCGTAATGCAAGGTATATGTAACGTACCGTCTGAACGATAAATGACGGTGCAATCTTCTGGTATTGGCCATTGTTCTTTTATCTTTGAAAAGACCTCAATCGGATTATAACCACCTAATTCATCTATTGTTTTAAGTCCGGCATAACTACTCGGGAATGTATAAAGAGGATAAATGGTATAATTCCCATGCTGCTTAACCACTAGAAAAATATGCTGAATTGAAAAAAGACGAACAAACCAACTTTGCTCAACCTCAAGATTGACTAATTTTTGATTGAGCGTGTGAAGTTTTTCGGCAAGGGATTTAAAACCGGTACCTACAATACTTAACGAGTTATTACAAGACACTTCTAACAAAGAGACTGGTTTGTCTCCCAAAAATGCTGGCACAAGCCAAATTTCTTGGAATTTCAAGAGAGAGATAAAATCAGGTTGACCAGTTGTATTGTTAAAAGCGTTTTCTGGCGAAACGGTATAAGTAGGAAAAGGTGTTCCGAAAGTCATTTTTGACCCTTTGTTACTGGAAGATTGCATCGCTTCGGCTGCTTCAGAGGGTGAACTGAACACTAGCTCTTCTTCAGGGGGAGGAGGGTATTGCCCATCCATGAACTCTAGGCTCTTAATTGCTCCCTCCCATTCATATTGATGAGCAGAAACGAACTGACTCACTTGTTCTAACGAGGCATCAGTACATACCTCATTTGCTTGTGCAAAAGTTGGCAGAGTTGATATCAGTAAACTACCCAAAAGGCACACGTTTGATAATCGTTTATTAATTAACATATTTTTTACCCTACTATTTGATAGTGTCCTTTCAGTACGTGGTAAACGTTAAATTAACCCCATTCAAAAAACCTCGGGTTGAACCATATACTTAATGGAACACGAGCCTAAAAAAAGATTGACTGAAACTCACCGTTCCTGTTAGAGTTTGCTAAGTCAGGTCGGGTGGTTTCGAGGTTTTAATTTTCTTCAAAAAACTAAAACCTCGAAAACGTGTTTTGGGTGCAACGGCAACACGAGATTGATGATTAATGGAATGCCGTTGCACACGTCTTTTTGTGTGCAACGCCCTACCTGGCTAAGGAATTGGAGCAGCTGTAGGAGTTGGTTGCAATTGTGTTGTACTGGTTACAGTATATCTGTTAGTGCTGCTGTTATAATTTAAAGTTGCAGCGTAAAGTGACGTAACATGATTCCCACTATTAACAACTTTAAAAAAAGGTATCTCAATATTATTAGTCGATGCATTATAGCTAGCCGGCTGACTAGATGCAATGGCTGCTGCTGTTGATGTTAGTGTAAAATTGTTAGTGCTGCTATCAAAATCTAAAATAGCACTATAACTGGTAGAACCTACAGAAACGTTTTGTATCTCAAGGCGGTTTGTATTTTCATAATAAATAGGCACATTACCGTAATAAGTTTGTACCGTCATAATGTCGATTGGACTTAAGGTACCATTCCCACTCCAGCTTGGATTGCAATAGTTCATAACCGAAGCGAGGTCCCAGTCAGTAAAGATCACATTACCACCCGTTCCACCTGGAGGGGGCGTACATGTGGCTGGTGTATCAGGTCTGAATTGTTCATGAGCAAAGCCAAGTACATGTCCAAATTCATGAATAGCAATTACTGTCGTACAGAAAGTGACAGTAGTTGCACAACTAGTACCCCAATTAGCATAAGTGAAATTTAACATCATTCCATTAGGGTAACCATCTATATCATTACCCAGACCCATAGTGTGGGGACCCATCGTCGCAAAATCCGCAACACCGATTCTTACACCAGAAGAGCCGGTTGTACATTGTCCCCACCCTGCAAAATCGATCTGAGAATTGAGTTCCCATGTATTATTAACAGCATTTTCCACGGCAAGCTGTAGGGTTGGGTTAATAGTGACATCTTCCCAGCAAACCGGAATAGTTGTCGTTGCCCAAATAACTGTATCCAATGGATAGGATTCAATAGAAAATGAGTAGGAACCATCAAATGGATTAGCTAATGCTAGTGATGAAAAGACTAATGAGGTTGAGGTAAGTAATATATGTCGTTTCATTAAAAATTCCTTGGTTTTGTGGTTTAAGAGAAGAGTTAAGGAATATGCACGAAATAAAATCTTCATTAAGAATTGGCTATTCCCTTATTATCACTATCTTGATAAAAAATGGTATAAGTGATTTCATGCACGTTCCTTAAGGTTTAGAAGAGATAGCAGATTCAAGAGTAAAGTCATCATTTTGAATATGCGAATCTTCAAAAAACGTCACCTCCAGCAATAAAATAGATGGCGTTGATGCAGGTTTTTTCTGAAGCTTAACCGTCAGTATTTTTTCATCTGCTGGACCTAAAGATATTTCACGATATCTAAGACAGGGAATAAGTAACTCACCAATATCGTCCACATACCGAGTAATACAATCTCCTCTGGTCATCCCTGGACGGTATTTTTCTGGCTTTTCATAGCTCGGATCGTTAGGTGGAGGGATATGTACAATTGGAATAATGTCATCGTATTGAATATGTGAATCCTCAAAATACGTCAGTTTTAATACGAAAATACCTAGAATGGATACCGGTATTTTCTGAAAATAAACCGTCAGCATTTTTTCATATCGAAGCCCTGATGTTCCACGATAGCTAAGACAGGGAATAATTAATTTGCCAGTATCGTTTTCATAGTCAGCAACACAATCACTTGTTAACTCTGCTGCATGAATTTGCATGTTAAATAGCATAATAGCTATTATTACAACTATTGTTTTTTTAATACTCATAATCTCGCTCTAATTTAGATATTAAGTACAAATTGTTTTAAGTCAAAAACAAATAAGCAAAAGCACCATGCTTAATCAACTTACTACTATTTTTCACAAAACATCATTATTAATTAGGGAGTCACACAGGGCGACGACTTAGGCGTTGAAAACGGTATAACAGAAGGTCCGCAGGATAATCTTTCAATTACCCCCACCGTCATAATTTGGTAAAACGTTAAAACAGCCGCTGACGGGTGTGCCATTCGCTGTTATTGGGTTTTCAAGTCTGTAATCATTATACAGACTTCAAATTAAAATGCAAGTGTTTTTACCACTTTTTTTACTTGACAAATATTTTTTAACTTGTGTAAAAACAAATAGTTAAAACATTATTCCTAAAGTGTTAGACTCCAATTATTTCAAGTTTAAGACTTTGGACTCAGACTTCAAATCAAAAGCGTTAGATTCCAATTTCAAATCAAAAGCGTTAGACGGAAAAAAACCTCAAAAGCTAAAGCATTCGAGGTTTGAGTTTTTTAAAGAAAAACTCAATTCTCGCCTAAAGTTTTTTTGTTAAAAAAAACTTTAGGCGAGAATCGAGGTTCAAGTTTTTTCAGTAAAAAAACTTGAACCTCGAATCGAATGTATTCCAAGAAACGCCCAAAGCTAAAGCGTTGGACTCCAAGAAACGCCTCATTTACCCACACAAAACGTCGAAAAAATTTGCCCCAGTAAATCATCAGTCGTCAATTTACCCGTGATTTCACCCAGTTTTGTGCTTGGCGTAATTCTTCGGCGAGCAATTCACTTTGATCAGTCTGAGCATGATTCAAAGCGGTTATAAAGGCATTTCTGGTCCGTTGTAAACTATCCAGATGGCGGCGGCGTGCCATAAAACGGCCTTCGGTACTACTGTGTAATCCCATTTTGTCTTTTAAATACGCTTTTAAAAGCCCAATGCCTTCCCCTGTTTTAGCCGATAAATATAACACGCCGTCTGCATTCATGCCGGCACGATGATGACTGAGATCAATTTTATTGCGGATAATTAAAGGTGATTGAGGCCATTCCGCTAATAAATTCGCGTTTTCTTGATCCTCGTGATGACGATCATCTAGTACAGGATGGCGGAAATTCCCAGACCATTTTAAAGGCAAAGAAATCCGATTTTTTGAAAAAATCGGATTTCTCGATGGGCTGAATATTTCCGCCCTCCAGCACTAGTAGCAATATCACCAGTTCAGCCTCTTTAATGGCGAGTTTTGTGCGACGAATGCCTTCTTGTTCGACAGGAT
>JAOZSV010000086.1 GCA_029939505.1 Thiotrichaceae bacterium
AACCTGGCAGGTCTGGTTTTAAAGTCTTTTAAATTATTTGATGCACGTTCCTTATTTTACCTCAAACATCACCTGCCCCGTCGCCCAATCATCATTCTGCATTGATCTATCACCCCGTCTTCCATGCACGGCATTAACCAATAGCCGTTCTAAAGGATTCAATCCCTTCGTACCACGTCGGTTAAACTTTGATTGTTCTAATAATGACACATCAATGGGTTGAGTGCTAGTAATCAGTTTGATGGTTTCTTCCCCAGCTTGATCCGTCATCAAAACACCATCGTTGATCGTCAATTCTCGTTTTTTCCCCGCATTGACACGCGCATGTTCCATCCGTTCTTCTGGATTAGGAAAAATGGCGGAGATTGCACCGTCAACACTAATGTTTATCAGATAACAATAATAATCTTGTTCAGATTCGTTGTGCAAGGTGAAAGTGAGAATATCGTCTTTGTTTAAAACGCGCCCATCAATTTCCTGCCAACTATATTGCCCAGTTTCGCGATGCAAACCCAAATTGTATGGCAAACGCACACATTTTGCTCCTTTCGGACAAAATTTGATTGGACTCAGCACGGTGGTTTGTACTGCAATAGGTAAAGTCTTATTGCCAGGGCTTTGGAGCATTTTCAGTTCACGAACTTTGGCTAATTTGTTCAAATTCTCCTGTAGCAATTTAATGCCTCTGCGTGGGTTATTAAATGAAATTTGCCCGTTTTTATTTAATAACCTTTGTTCTGGTGTGAGTATCCATAATTCTGGGGGTTGATTAGGAAAAGATTTGGGTAGCGCATCATCAACGGCGGTACGAATGGGCTGACCATTTTTACGCTTGGGGCGCAATAGGTGCAAACGCAAATCAGTATCATAAGGATCGTTGGTGAGGATGTAGCCAGGGAGTAGTTGCTTACCATTAGGGCGCGGCTGAAAGGCCGTTTGGATGTTTTGTAACAATAGTTTGTCTTTGCCCTTGGGATAATCGGCGGATAGATACACTTTTATGGGATCAAAAGTGTAGGCGTGACTTTCTTCTATGACTAAATCACCTCGTTTGAATAAATTCGTTCCGTTGCTTTCGCCATAGCTCATAAATGCTTTAACTTTGGTAATCGTAAAGCGGGGTAAATTTGGGGGGTTAGGATGTTGGGGATTGTATAGGCGATAAACTGAGCCTTCGGTGACACCAGCAATGTATCCCGCTTGAATGTCTATATAGTTATGATAAGCGTCAATCACCGAAACCGTCGATGCCAGTGGTGTAAAATCGCCCCCTAAAACTTGTCGGCGACGCTCGCCCTCCATTTGGGGGCTTTGCCCACGCCAAGCAGTTATTGGTGTATAAGTCCGTTTAAATACATCATGCCAAGTTTCTCCCGCTTGTGCTTGTTGCAAAGCCTTAGCCCAATACCAAGTAAAGAGTCCATAAATTTTGCCATCTTTACGCGGCGTTGTTTCAACAGCTGATTCATTATCTCGTGCGGCACCGATGCGAATACCCTGAGATTTTTCAATTTTGGTATAGGCTTTTTTGCCCAAGGGATGGGAACGATTATCTGTTTTTGCGGCGCGACTGGTGGGTGCTGTACCTCTAGCAACGGTGGCGGAGTGACAGGAATCAGACACAAATATCACTTGCGCCGTTTTGGCATAAATCGCCGCCAACCAAGCATTGATTTCATCATCCAACAGATCGGTGTTGTTTATGTCCTTACTCATTGTATGGGTACGCGCACCATAAGATACCCACGTCTGATCTTTGCCGCTCCGTTCATCACCATTCAAATCCGGGGTTTGCGAACCATGCCCTGAATAATGGATATAAACAAAATCATCATTTTTGACTTGTTGAATCAGGGCTGTGAACGCTTTTTCAATACCAGTGTGGGTGGCTTGGGCATCTAACAGAATGATAAAATCCTGATCTTGAAAACCAAACCGTTCACGCAATACGCCCTCCATCAATGTGATGTCATTGATCGCGCCTTTGAGGGAGCTAATGCCACTACTACTATAGTCTTGGATACCAATGAGCAAGGCGTGTTTGTTCACAGCAAGGGTTGATGTGGGTGTAAACAGGAAAAATAGGAATACTATTGGTAAGTGTATGATTTTTAATGGATTCATCATTTTTTAGCCCTATTAAATCTAGTACAACGGATTAGGGAAATAAACGGATTAATCGTGAGGCGTATTAAGTCATAAGATAACAATCTAAATTAAAGGTTCCGATATCAAGTTGTACTCGGTGAGTTGGAATTACCCTTTATCAATCCGTTGAATTCTCAAATCCGTTGTACTAAATTATGATGTCTAATTCAGACAGGATAAATTTATGCTATATTACCATTTTATTTGCAAATTAAGAGCACTTAATTAATGAAAACAACGTCCATCAACCAACTCACTTGGAAACAACGTTTTTTCGCATTATTACATTATTTTTTCGCACCCAAACGCTATCCTTCCAAAAAATCCTTTTCCATTCAGTTAGTAATCAATTTTATTATTGCTACGGCAGTGGTGGTGGTTTTGCACATAGCAGAGGATTTAGTCTTTTTCAAGGAAATTAAAGATTTTGCGCTGGATACCATCATGTATTATCATAGTGATTTTGAGCCAACGTTGGAGAATGGTGAAAAAATGCAGCGTATGGCATTGATCACCATTGATGATAAAACCTATCGTGATTGGGGATTTCCAGTGATCACACCTCGTGACAAGTTGCAAGCGTTGATTGAGAAGGCGGTAGATGGAGGCGCGAATGTGATTGCAGTGGATATTGAACTGTCTTGGGCGAGTGATGGTTATATTCATGCCCCCGATTCTTTATCACTATCCGCCGCCGATCAGACTTTAGTTGATTATCTACACAACATCAATGCGCGTGAGACTGCACCGCCTATCCTTTTGGCAGAAATGTACCGTAAGCCTTTGAACAATAACGGAATTATTGATAATAATGCCTTTCTTGAAAGGCAGCCCTCATTTTTGGATGGCGTGTTGAGGGAAGAAAAAAACGTCTTTTGGGCTTCTTCATTTTTTGTCGTTGATGAGGATCGAATCTGGCGGCAGTGGCAATTAGCCCCGTTAGTTTGTCAAGAAGGGCATTTGACTGTTGCCCCTTCGTTGGCATTGCTGACTGCTTTAGCGGAACTGCATAGCGTTGAGGGTAATAAACAAGTCGCCGCGCAAAAAATTCGTGATTTAAAAACGCGCCTAAATGATTGGGCAAAACAATTTTCTTGCGAGATCGAAGAAAAAACCATTGCGGAATTATGTCGCACCCAAAAAACTTGTCCCGATTTCACGGTGAGATTACCCCAAAAAGAGGGCGTTAATGATAACAGCCACCTCATCAATTTGGCTGCCAGTGAGACGAAGGAAAGGATCGTTTATCGTTTTGCGCCCTCAGATAAACCCGATCCAAAACGAGGTGCTGTTATTGATATTTATAGTGCGGCAGAAGTTTTAGCCGATGAAGCGGAACTTGAAAACCAGATTGTTTTTATTGGTGTCACACATCAAGACAGTGGAGATTGCCACCCGATACCGATTCGTGCGCTGACTGATGTTGACGGGGTGTATATTGTTGCCAACGCAGCCGATACTTTGTTGCGATTTGGGCAATTGCAGCCCCAATCTGCACACAGTAAAATAATTATGTCTATTATTTTAGTGATTTTGATGACGATGATTTTTACCCGGTTCAATGTTGTTCCGGCTTTTATTCTGAGTTCACTATTCGTTTTTGCACTGATTATATGGACTTTTTATCAATTGCGTCATGGCGTAGATGTAGATGTTGATGTCGCTTTGTATTCATTAACTATTCACATTTTTCAAACGCTTGGACAAGTTCGCTATCTGGCTTGGAAAAACTATCAAGAGATTAAGGAGGTATGGAAAAATGCACAATAAACTCAGCCTTATTTTAATTTCATTGCTATTTTTGGGCGTAGCGATGTCTTCCACTCAGGCACGAGATTGCCCAGTCGTGGCTAAAATTTACCAGACGAATGTCATCAACGAGGTGAGTATTTGGAGAAAAGGCACCGAAAAACCTATCTGGGCAAGTAAGGATAATCGAAAATTATGCGCTGGTGATGTCGTGACAGCCCCCAATCGATCTATTCCTCCGTTGACAATTCGCTATTATACGGAAATCCGGAAAATGGCAAAGCTTAAAAAGGGAGAAACTCATCAGGTAGAAGCCTTATTAAAACCTTGCGGATGGTGGTGTACTGCCCAGAATGACATTGAGCGTCTGTACTACAAGTTGACGAGTAAAGTGCCGGAAAACGTGGGGGATGGTATCGGCGGTGGTAGAGGAGGTGACAGTGATAGCAAACCGTCGCCTATTACCATGCCCTTGGATGTCAAAGGCATTTCTGATGATCCGTTTTACCTGTTTGCGCGTGAAGGTGCTATTCCATTATTTTGGGAAAAAGGACAACCGCCCTATCAACTGGAGGTAAAAGACGCAAATGGCAACGTGAATACGCATAACATATTGAAAAATAACATATTTTATCTAACCGTTCCCAACACTGAATCAGAACAAACCTACACATTAAAGATTTCATCGGCAGGCAGTATTTCATATCAGAAAAAACTCATTTTTGCCATGCCACCTTTTCCGCTTGATCCAAAAGCGGATAAATTACTCATGTTGGCGAAGCTGTTGAACGATCCCAATAAAAATTGGCGATTGGAAATTTGGCGACAATTAGCGACAATGCCAAAAAGTCAGGAGAGGGAAAATTTTAAAGCGCATTTGAGATTGAATAAGTTTTGAAGCTTAATTTTAACCTATATTATCATTTGAAAAAATTCTTGTTTTCAACCGGATGTTTGGAACGAGTAAGTAAGAAGCTATTCTCCGAAAAAAATTGAACGGTTTAAAACCAGTCACTCACTTAACAATCAAGTTTTCTCGTTACCCAAACATTAATGACAAGAATGAGAACTAATGCGAATTAATATCAAAACTTGTTTAAAATCAAAGCATTTTTTATCCGTTATGGAGTCCAACGCTTCAGCTTTGGAACCGTGTATTAAGTCGCCAAAGCGACAGCGTTGAACTCCAAAATCCAAAGCTAAAACATTGAACCAGAAAAGCACACGACTTTAAATAAATAGCCAAGATATAATAACTCGTCTGAAAAAAGAAAAATGGGTATTAAGAATATAAAGGGCAGTCATCACCAGTTTAAACATCCAAAAAAACGGGGACGAGTGACAGTTCCGCATCCCAAAAAGGATTGACCAAACATTACACTGTATTTACAAACAAGCCGGTTGGAATTGGCCTTAACTTTATTGTTTAAGTACGCCAATTTCTATTGTTTGATTTTCAATATTTATATTTTCTATATGGACTTTAGTACCGACTGGTATAGATTGATTAGTAAAATGTAGGGTGGGTAGGAACGAAGTGGCACCAAAAATGGTGGGTGGAGCGTTCGCTCTACCCACCCTACTCAGAAATGATAAAAAAAATGTCCTGTACAAAGTAGATTCCTTTATCATTCAGGATAAACATAATTATTACCACTCAATATAAATAATAAATTAACATTATTTGAACAAGGCATATTCTACAAAATTTTTTCCTATTACTTGATGATCAAGTTTTTTTAGCCACTACAGGCCGATTGCATGTATGCAAGGATAAACCTAAACAAAACGATAACAAGTCATTAAATAATGAACCTATCCTCGCAAGAAATCCGATTTTTTGAAAAAATCGGATTTCTTAATATTCACTGAACTTGATCATCAAGGCTTTATTCCTGTTCATAAGAAATCCATGTAGATATTGTGTGCATTAAAAAAACTTGATCATCAAGTATTAGGGTACATCATTCTTTGAGACGACTTCTTTATATATTGATAAAACCGCTATAGACATCAGGGCAATACCAATAAATCCGATAGAGATTTCAATACCAGACAGATATTTTATATATTTCATATCCGTAAACGCACATAAAACCAGTGATATGCCAGTTGGAATGCTACTGGCAACGAGTGAGCCAGTCAGCAATCTTGTGAGTATCCCCTCCGCAAAATAACTCTTTTCATTATCACTCTTTTCTAAAAGGGCAACGAAGAATAAATAAATAAAAGTCGTCACCAACATAAGAATAGATAATTGAGTGGTATTCTTAATTATCTATTCGATAATAGTGATTTCTTCTACAACATTTCCTCTCAGTAATATTATTGCCTCTGCCAAAAAAGTGACGGCAATTAAAAAAAACAGACGATATCTTTTTAGCATTTCCCAAAATCTTTTGAACATAACTTTCAATCTCTTGCAGTTTGTTCGTCTCAATCTGATTAGCAAAAAATGTCAACGGAATATTTTGACATCAGCAGAATTATTTTATAAAACTGTTTTAAACTCAAATAGTTAATTATACAAAGCTGAAACGTTGGAATTATAAATTTTCCATCGTCATTAGATTTAATAATTAAACTTATTTAATTAATATTGTTTTACCCAATTTTTTCTTGTATTATTTTGATTACAAAAAAATGTCAACGGAATATTTGGAACTCAGCATATCCCTTAATAGGGTTCAGGATCAACGTCTCCCAGTTTTATCTTGTGGCGTATAATTCACCATTGACAATTATTTTAAAAATGATAGCCTGAAACTTCTCATAAATCACCTAATAATATAAAAGAAACTATGCGTACTACCCGTTTTTTACTCGCTACACTTAAAGAAAATCCCGCCGATGCAGAGATTATTAGTCACCAACTCATGCTACGTGCGGGCATGATTCGTAAACTGGCAGCCGGATTATATACTTGGTTACCACTAGGATTGCGCGTCTTGCACAAAATCGAAAATATTGTCCGTGAAGAAATGGACAAATCTGGGGCACAAGAAGTATTGATGCCAGCAGTCCAACCAGCGGAATTATGGCAAGAATCAGGACGTTGGGAAGAATACGGTCCTGAATTATTGCGTTTTAATGATCGCCATGCGCGTGAATTTTGTTTTGGACCAACCCATGAGGAAATTATCACCAACTTAATCCGCAACGAAATTCGCAGTTATAAACAATTACCAGCTAATTTCTACCAAATTCAAACGAAGTTCCGCGATGAAATTCGTCCCCGTTTTGGCATCATGCGGGCGCGTGAGTTCTTGATGAAGGACGCTTATTCTTTCCATTTAGATCAGTCTTCGCTGCAAGAAACTTACGAGGTGATGTTTGAAACATACTCTAATATTTTCAAACGCTTAGGGTTGACATTTCGTGCTGTACTTGCGGATACCGGTAATATTGGTGGCAGTGGCTCACATGAATTTCATGTTTTAGCGGAATCAGGTGAAGATGCGATTGCTTACAGTACGACGGGGGATTATGCCGCTAATGTGGAAATGGCACCCGCCTTGCCGCCGATCAGTGAACGTGCTCAGCCAACTGCTCTGATGACGGTGGTGGATACGCCTGATCAACATACGATAGAAGAGGTGAGCCAATTTTTAAGTGTTAAACCTTCACAAACGGTTAAAACATTGCTTGTTAAAGGTGAAGAGGGCTTAGTCGCATTAGTGTTACGGGGCGATCACACGCTCAATGCGATCAAGGCGGCTAAATTGCCCCAAGTCGCTCATCCCTTGACTTTTGCGGAACCGGCACAAATCCGCGAAGCCATTGGGTGCGATATTGGATCAATTGGTCCTGTTGATTTAAACGTACCTGTATTGGTTGATCACAGTGCTGCCCATTTAGCCGATTTTGTCTGTGGTGCGAATAAAGAGGGACAACATTTAACCCAAGTCAACTGGGGACGTGATTGTCCAGAACCGCAAGCGGTTGATTTACGCAATGTTGAAGTCGGTGATCCGAGTCCGGATGGTCAAGGTGTGTTAGGCATCGCGCGTGGCATTGAGGTGGGGCATATTTTCCAGTTAGGTGAAAAATATAGTAAAGCCATGCAAGCAACTGTTCTGGCTGAAGATGGCAATGCGACCATTTTAACAATGGGTTGTTATGGTATTGGTGTCTCCCGCCTGGTTGCCGCCGCGATTGAACAAAACCATGATAAATATGGTATTATTTGGCCTCAAGCCATTGCACCGTTTTCTGTTGCCCTCTTGCCGATGAACATGCACAAATCCCAGCGGCTACGCGATGCGGCTCAAGAGATTTATGCTAAATTACAGGCGGAGAACATAGAAGTTTTATTTGATGATCGCCGAGAACGCCCTGGCGTAATGTTTGCTAATTCTGAATTGATAGGGATTCCTCACCGTTTAGTCATTGGGGAACGTGGATTAGATAAAGGGGAGGTAGAGTATAAAGGACGGCGCGATAAAAAGGCTCAGTATGTGCCGATGGAAAACGTGATTGAATTTATTAAGGAAAAGTTGCACACGGGCAATAGCCTATAATAAAGAGCTAAACCTGACAGGTTTTAAAAACCTGTCAGGTTTTGTTTCAGAAAGGTACCCATTCACCTAATGTGAACGGACAATAAACGGTATGCGTTTGTTTCTGATTGAACGCCATTGTATCCCATTGGGTGTCACCGGATCGACGGCTTGTGGAAGGACGGCTTTTATGAAATTTCTCCAGATAACCATTGCACCTGAACTACCGCTAAGACCCATCGGTTTATTATCATCGCGTCCCACCCAAGTCACTGTTAATAATTCACTGCTAAAGCCAGCAAACCAGCTATCCCGTAAATCATTACTGGTGCCGGTTTTGCCAGCTAAGACCATCTCAGGTGCTAATGTTTTAGCAACTCTACGTCCCGTACCTGCCCGTACTACTTGCTGTAAAGCATAATTGAGCAAAAAGATAGGCGCAGCATCAAAACGGTGTTCTATTTCAATACCATAATGTTCTTTTTGTCTTCCTTCACGATCTAAGACGGCACGAATTGCTCGTACTGGAACACGGAATCCACCACTTGCAATCGTTTGATACATTTGTGCCACCTCTAGCGGAGTCAAAGAAATACTACCCAGCAGTACTGAGGGAAACATTCTAAATTCACGTTCAATCCCCAAACGTTTAAGGGTTTCCTTAATATGATTTAGTCCCAATTTCATTCCTAAACGTACTGTCGCCAAGTTGTAAGAATTGGCTAAGGCACGGTACAAGGGAACGTTACCATGTGAACGATGATCATAATTTTGTGGTTTCCAAACTCCGCCAGCGGGATTTTTCCACCGATAGGGACTGTCATCAAGCAGAGTCGTTAGACTATAAGAGCGATTTTTTTCTAACGCGGCTAAATACACCGCTACCTTAACTAATGAGCCAATCTGGCGCACGGCATTGAGGGGACGATTAAAACCGGCATAGTGGGGATTTTTACCATTGATCAATGCTAATACTTCACCATTTTCACTGTTAGTGACGACCATTGCTCCTTCTAAGTTACGTGCTTTACGACGACTTTTTTGTAGCTTTTTTAAACCTTTGATCATGACTTCTTCCCCTTTTGTCTGAATTGAGGGATCAAGGGTTGTAAAGATTTGTAATCCTTCTGAACGCAAATCTTCTTCACGATAGTCCTGATGCAATTGACGACGTACTAGTCCTATAAAAGCGGGATACGGAAATTGACTTTCACTCCCTTTTTTAGTAATACCTAAAGGAGTCTCTTTGGCCTTTTTCGCCGTTTCAGGCGTAATTTTCCCTTGTTCAGTCATCAAATCTAACACCAAATTGCGGCGTGCGCGGACACGTTCTGGATGTTTTCGGGGATTATAAATTGAAGCACCGCGTACCAGGCTAACTAGCAATGCTAATTGTGGTAATTTGAGTTCTGCCAAAGGACGACCAAAGTAAAACAGTGCGGCTAGACCTGTACCATGAATGGCACGATCACCATCTTGACCTAAAAAGACTTCATTAAAATAAGCCTCAAGAATTTGTTCTTTGCTATAATGCCATTCTAATAATAAAGCCATGATGGCTTCATTAATTTTACGTTTGAATGTACGTTCTGGAGTCAGATAAAAGTTTTTAACTAGCTGTTGCGTAATTGTGCTGCCACCCTGTACCCTCTCTCCCGCTTTGAAATTTGCGATAAAAGCACGTACCAAACCACGTAAACTGATCCCCCAATGTTGAAAAAAACGACGGTCTTCCATCGCAATAATGGCATCAATTAGTGATTGTTGTACATTGGCTAGGCGCACTAAAATGCGGTCTTCATGCTGAGTGGGATGAATTTTACCTATCAATCTGGGTTCTAAACGCAGCAAAGTTAATTGACGTTCAGGCTGTAATTCACTGACAGAATCAACTTGATTGTTGGCAAAATGTACTTGTACCTGACGTGAGGGATCTGTTCCATCCCAAAATTTAAAGCCGCGAGTGATGATGATAATATTATTTTTTGTGTACTGATATTGTCCTGGTGCATTAAGTGTGCGAGTTTTACGATAGCCAAGTGCTTTGAGTTCTTGAATCATCGTATTCGCACTTATACGTCTTCCCGTGTAAACCTCCAAGGGACGAGCATAAACACGCGCCGGCAATGCCCAGCGTTTGCCTTCAAACTGCTCTCGAACTTGAATATCTAAAGAACTGACATAAATGCCGAGAAAAATCAGTAGAAAAATGAGTACAACCGAGTACCATTTAAAACGAAAACCTGTGCGGCGAGGTATGGGACGTTTAGTCGAATAGGAACGCTTATTGGAATGAGGCCGACGAGGGCGATTGTTTGGTATTTTTTTATATGTGTGAGCCATAATAGAGTTGTTTAAATCAAATTAATCTGGTAACTACTCAGCCTTGAGATAAACCTCGAATGCTTTTCGCCTTGAAATTTCAAGGCGGAGTAGTTACATTAATCTTTTATTATAACAAGTTAAAATGTAAACTGAGATGTAAAAAAGGGCAGAAATTCCGTTTTCCAAAGGACTCTGCGTTTATTTTAAAGCATAGACAAAAAGAAAAAGATATGTTAGTTTTGAAATAAGGAACGTGCATGAAATCAATTCCATAAGAATCAGGAACCTATCCCACTATTCTTTTTTGAGCTTAGAAATCCGATTTTTTGAAAGGATTTCTTAAACCGATTGTCAAAAACCAAAATTATGTTCAACATTTTTTGAATAGTGGGATAGGTTCAGACTAATTGTCGATTTGATTTCATGCACGTTCCTTATTTCAAAACGTCAAAGTACGAATTTTATTTTTTTATAGAGCAAACGTATTCTTATTATAAGTGAAAAAAAACATGTCCTCAATAAACGAAACAGAGTCTTCAATAAGCGAACAATCCTCTATCGCCAAAATCGCTGCTGATTCTAATAAACTTCCCATTGATATCCTGGATACATCAACATCATTACTAAAAAATACCAGATGTTTGGCTCGTTATCAAGAATTGGAAGAATTATTGGAATTTGCAGCAGAAAATGGCAAACTTGATCCGCCTGAATTAGCGATAAAGGTAAAAAAATTTAAGAAGGTGCTTTTTTATACGCCACCTGATGCGTTAACACCAGAAATGATTTGCGAAACCGAAGCTGAATTGGAAAAACTTTATGCGACTTTTACCGAATTACTCAGCCCTGTGACAGCATTAACTTTACGCACGACTTCGGAGAAGTATGTTGTGCATAGATCATCGTTGTGGAAAGCAATATTTTTGGGTTCAAGCTCAGTTGGTCGTAATTTTTTTCGACAACTTTTTTGGGTCGCCATGTTACTAATTGGCCTCATCTGTTTAAGAAAATTAACAATGGGAGGTGAAGAAGACTCCCTGGCTTTTGTCGATCCGTTTTTATATGGAGCACTTGGCGCATTGGTTTATTTATATAAAAATCTGACTGACTTTTATACGAGGCGGATACTTCATCCCAGAAAGTTAGCAACAAACTGGTTGCGTCTATTTATGGGTGCCTTGACTGGCGCATTGGTTGTTAATCTGTTTGGTGCTTCTCTTGAAAATGCAATACCTGGAACAAATATTTCTCCCGTCGCACTGGGATTTTTAGCAGGATACAGCGTTGAGTTTTTTTACCAAGCGTTAGACAAATTTATTAATACGATTACGCCAAAAGATAAAACACAAGCGACATCAACAGTTGTAACAACACCAAGACAAACCCAAATGGCAATCCTAACAAAACGCCTTAAAGAAATGACTAATGAAGAAGATAAAGCGGCGATTCGGCGATTACTGGAAAAGATCTAATTAATGGTGAATTATGAATTATGAATTATGAATTATGAATTATGAATTATGAATTATGAATTATTGTAACTACTCCGCCTTGAAATCAATTTCAAGGCTAACCTTGAGTAGTTAGTCACCATTCATCATTCACCATTCATCATTCACCATTCATCATTCATCATTCACCATTAATTCAGCTGTAAAGATAAAATTTCACCCTCACGATGAATTTGAATACTACGAGAGGTATATTTTTTAAAACGTTGGGTTAAATAATCTAAATCTTTGATTTTCCTACGATTAAATCCAATAATCCTGTCTCCATGGCGAAAACCGACTTTCCACGCATTGCTGTTTTGAGTGACTTTATACACCTGTATGCCATTAGGCGTGTCTTTTAATAGCGCACCATCTAAGTATAAACTAATATCGCCCCCTTCAACCTGGTTATTATCAGCAATCGTTACATATAAATGACGAATGCGTCCTTTGCGTATGAAAGTGATTTTTATCCTTTCACCAATGCGTAATAAACCAATATGATTGCGAAGTTCAGTTGCTGAACTCACCTGTTTATTGCTCACCGCAATGATGAGATCGCTTGAACGTAAACCGGCTTTTTCAGCAGGTGTTCCTGGTTCAACTTCAGCAATCAATGCCCCTTTCTTGCCATTTAATCCAAACGCATTGGCTAAATCAGGGGTTAAATCCTGTATCCGTATGCCCAATGTACCCCGTTGTACTTCACCAAAATCAATTAAATGTTGCACAATTTTGTTGACCATATTACTTGGAATGGCAAAACCTATACCAACATTTCCACCCCCAGGAGCAATAATCGCCGTATTAATGCCAATTAATTCGCCCCGCAAATTAACCAACGCGCCTCCTGAATTGCCTGGATTAATTGAGGCATCCGTTTGAATAAAATCTTCATAACCTTCAATGCCCAAGCCGCTGCGCCCTAAAGCACTGATAATCCCTGAAGTGACTGTTTGCCCTAAACCAAATGGATTACCTATTGCAACCACAAAATCGCCCACTCGTAAATGATCTGAATCTGCTAACGGCAAAGCGGTTAAGCGATCAGCTGGCACTTTCAAAAGGGCGATGTCGGTTTCTGGATCAAGTCCTATCAAATCAGCATCAAATTGACGACCATCAAGTAAAGTAATAGATATCTTATCTGCCTTTTCAATGACATGATGATTAGTCACCACATAACCCTTACGCGCATCAATGATCACCCCAGAACCACGACTTTGTTTTTCTTCCTGCTTCTGTTTAGGAATATTAAAGAAATGACGAAAGAAGGGATCATTAAACAAAGGGTTATCAGAGACACGAGTTTTGGTGCTTGATGAAATATTGACTACCGCGGGGGTTGCTTTTTCCAACATAGGCGCGAGACTCGGTAAAAATTGTCCTCCCACGCTACTGGTGGATAATTCAGCACAAGAGGATTCTCCCATTAACAACAGGAGTAAGACTAACGATAAAGGGCGAAAATTGAATTTGTGCATAATGTTTTCTTTGATTCAGATTAAAATTGATGTTTTTGAGAGCTTGTTTTCTACTTTGCGGAGTAGTGACAAATAATTAACCATTAACCATTAACCATCCGTTTTTCACATTTTACAACAAAATATGAATATTATATTAGCTCAACCTCGTGGTTTTTGTGCAGGAGTCGTTCGCGCTATAGATATTGTTGAACGTGCGCTCGCAATTTATACCCATCCTATTTATGTCTTACACGAAATTGTTCACAATCGTTATGTCGTAGAAGACTTAAAAAAACGAGGGGCTGTGTTTGTAGAAACACTTGATAAAGTACCACTTAATGCGGTTTGTATTTTCAGCGCACATGGGGTTGCAACCACAGTGGTTGATAATGCCAAACAGCGACAATTGCAAATCATTGATGCCACCTGTCCTCTCGTCACAAAAGTACATACACAAGCACAACGCTATGCCCAACAGGGTTTTGAAGTCATTATTATAGGTCATGCGGGACATCCTGAAGTTGAAGGCACTCGTGGTTCTGTGGAGGGAGTTGTACATGTATTATGCCGTCCTCAAGAGGTGAAAGCGTTAGAGGTTAAAAACCCTGAGCGTGTTGCTTATGTCACGCAAACGACGTTAAGCATTGATGATACCCACGAGGTGATTGAACTTTTAACCCAGCGTTTTCCACAGATTCAAGGTCCTGCGATAAGCGATATTTGCTATGCGACTCAAAATCGTCAAAATGCAGTACGCACACTGGCTTCCGAAATTAATGTGTTATTAGTTGTCGGTGCTTATAATAGTTCTAACTCCAATCGCCTACGAGAAGTGGGAACACAGACAGGGGTAAACTCCTATCTTATTGAAAATGCAGACGATTTAAAACAAAAATGGTTTTCTAACAATCCTATTATGGGTATAACGGCAGGTGCATCTACGCCAGAAATATTGGTAGAAGAAGTATTGCAACGCTTACGTGGTTTTGGCGTTGAAAACGTTAAAACGATGCCAGGAAAAGCAGAAAAAACCACATTTAGCATCCCTGCTAATTTGTTAAAATAAGGTCACTACTCAGCGCCTTGAAATCAATTGCAAGGCTGAAAGCTAAAGTCTGTTAAAACAGACTAAAAGAAAGTTTAGCTGGCTTTAGCCTGCTTTAGCTTTTAGCCTTGAAATTGATTTCAAGGCTAATGGCTGAGTAGTTACAAATAATGTAACTACTCAGCCTTTCGTTCCCAAGCCTAGCTCTCATCGTTAGACATAAGTATTTAAGTATTTGATTTAAATTGTTTTTTCGTAGGGTGGGTAGAGCGAAACCCACCAATCCACAAAAATGGTGGGTTTCGTTTCACTCTACCCACCCTACTTTGACTGAGTACAACGGATTAGCGAAATCAACGGATTTTTTCTGATTGAGTTTTGAAATTAGACTCTGTCAATAAAAAACTTTAGGCTAAAATCCTGTTCAAAATTCAGGTTTAATCGCCATCAAGTCATGTAGGGCGTTGCACAGTCATCTGGCAGTCACAAAACAAGAAACGAGATATAAATCAATATATCGTTTTTCAGATATTTCACACACCAAACCGGTCAGGTTTTTGGAAGTGATTTATTTGAACCTCTATAATATGCGAATTAAAACCAGCATCTACAATCAATATCCAATGCAAAATACAATTTGAGGCTAAAGTTTTTTGAAGAAAAGCTTTAGCCTCAAATCTGGCTCAACAAAAAAACTTTGAGCGTTTCAAGAAAAAAATACCCGCTAATGCAAAGGAAAATATTGAAATCCTTATGATACCTAATGATGGTATCGCAGTACAAGCAACATCACCAGGTAAGGTAGCGGGTTCAAAGGCGGTTTATGAAAAACAAATTGAGGTCAATGGTAAAACCATTCAATACACGAAAACCACTTATGATCCACAGGGCAATATTGTCCACGTTAAAGACAAAATCAATGTAGCAACCTATCCATAAACTGAGATGAATAGAATAATGAACCATAGACAACAGCTCTTGCAAGCATTATTAACTTTTTCTAAGCCATTAAACCTGATTGCCCAAGAGTTAGGTGAACTTGAATGGGATTATGAAGGTGAAACGGTTCTTGTGGAACCTCTCCATATTGTCAGTATTCTGAATCGCTTTTTGTCTAATCAATTGAATGCGAAACAAGTTGAAGAATGGGTGAATATGATTGAATGTCGAGAAGATTTAGATTATGAAAGCGATAATCAGAAACAATTAGAACAAGTCATTTATGAAATCGCTAATCCAGAACTTGAAGGAGCATTGAGTATTGAACGGTGCCAAGAAATTTTTTTCCTGTTCTCGCTATCCAGTACAAGTCAACATGACTATGTTCAACAGAGTGGAGTCCTTTTAGAAAGGATTCTGGGCCAGTATAGAACGACAATGGTTCAGACCGCTTAAACTTAATTTAGTACAACGGATTAGCGAAATCAACGGATTTTTGGCGAATAAAGAAATCCGAGGCGAACACGCAGGTTCGCCCCTACAAAACTGAGAAATCATTCACCATTTACCATTCACCATTAATCATTCACCATTCGAGGCTAAAGTTTTTTTCTTTAAAAAAACTTTAGCCTCGAAACCATTAAGCAAACATGAAATTAAACTCAAAAATTCCAAATACCCCATTAGCCGAGAAATGGACAAAATATCAATTCGACTTAAAACTCATTAATCCTGCCAATAAACGAAAGTATGACATTATTGTTGTTGGCACAGGATTAGCAGGGGCATCAGCAGCAGCCACTTTGGCAGAACTCGGCTACAATGTCAAATCCTTTTGTTTTCAAGATAGTGCCAGGCGAGCGCATAGCGTCGCTGCCCAGGGCGGCATTAATGCAGCTAAAAACTATCAAAACGACGGCGATAGCGTTTACCGATTATTTTATGACACCATCAAAGGCGGCGACTTTCGTGCCAGAGAAGCGGATGTCTATCGACTTGCCGAAATCAGTAATAATATTATTGATCAATGTGTCGCACAAGGCGTTCCCTTTGCCCGTGAATATGGCGGCTTATTAGATAATCGTTCTTTTGGCGGCGCTCAAGTCTCACGGACTTTTTATGCCAGAGGGCAAACAGGGCAGCAATTACTATTAGGCGCGTATTCTGCCCTCAGCCGTCAAATCGCACTCGGCAAAGTGCAAATGTATCCTCGCACAGAAATGCTAGATTTGGTTATCATTGATGGCAAAGCGCGTGGAATCGTCGTTCGTCATTTAGAAACGGGCAAAATAGAATCGCATAGTGCTCATGCTGTTTTACTATGCACAGGCGGTTATGGCAATCTCTATTTTCTCTCAACAAACTGTATGGGCGGCAATGTCGGTGCGGCTTGGCAAGCGCATAAAAAAGGCGCGTTTTTTGCGAATCCCTCTTTTACCCAAATTCATCCGACTTGCATCCCTGTTCATGAAAGACATCAATCTAAACTCACTTTAATGTCTGAATCCCTACGAAATGATGGGCGTGTTTGGGTACCCAAAAAAGTGGGTGATAAGCGCGTTCCCCATGAAATACCCGAAGCAGAAAGGGACTACTTTTTAGAAAGAAAATATCCCTCTTTTGGTAACTTAGTTCCAAGAGATGTCGCTTCTCGTGCCGTTAAACAAGTTTGTGATGAAGGGTATGGGGTAGGAACGACAGGGTTAGCCGTTTATCTGGATTTTAAAGAGGCTATCGATAGACAAGGGGAAGAGCGCATCAAAGCAAAATATGGCAATCTCTTCCAAATCTATGAGAAAATCACCAACGAAAACGCTTACCAAGAACCGATGAAAATCTATCCGGCTGTGCATTACACGATGGGAGGGCTTTGGGTAGATTATAACTTAATGACAACGATTCCCGGTTTATATGCATTGGGCGAAAACAACTTTTCAGAACATGGTGCAAATCGTTTAGGGGCAAGTGCATTAATGCAAACACTCGCAGAAGGTTATTTTATCCTACCACATACCATTGCTGATCATTTGGCTAAAATGCCCTCGGATAAAATCCCAACCGATCATCCCGCTTTCAAGGAAACGGAAGAGGAAGTCAAAACGGCGATCAAACGATTACTTTCACTCAAAGGGGATAAAACCGTTGATGAATACCACAAAGAATTAGGGCTTATTATGTGGAATTACTGCGGCATGTCACGCAACGCAACGGGTTTAAAAACCGCGCAGGAAAAAATAAAAGCCCTAGAAAGCGAATTTTGGGAAAACCTCAACATGGTTGGAACCAATGATGAACTCAACCAAACTTTAGAAAAAGCAATGCGCGTCGCAGACTTTTTTGAAATGAGTCCTCTCATGGTAGAAGATGCCCTACAGCGCAACGAATCCTGTGGCTGCCACTTCAGAGAGGAATACCAAACTGAAGAGGGCGAAGCGAAACGCGATGATGAAAATTACGCCTATGTCGCTGCTTGGGAATATAAGGGTAAAAATCAACCCGAAATTCTCCACAAAGAGAAATTAGTCTTTGAGGAAGTCACCCCGACTCAACGAAGTTATAAATAGTCCTGTCGGGTATTGCTTATAAGTCAATTTTTGCGTTTTTTTAGACTCCAACGTTTGTTTTGGAGTCCAAACCTTCAGATTTGGACGTATTATTTTGGAGTCCAAACCTTCAGATTTTGGCGTATTTTGGAGTCCAAACCTTCAGATTTGGACGTATTTTGGAGTCCATTCAAGGCGAAAAGTTTTTCTTCAAAAAACTTTCGCCTCGAAGGCATTCCCAGACTGAGTTAACAAAAAAAAATCAATACATGAGGTTATATTATGGAAACCGTTATGCTTGGAAATAAAGGGCAATTGGTATTACCTAAAGCGATTCGAGCTATTCACCAATGGGTTGAGGGAACCCAATTTTTTATTTTTGATACTGGTAATGAAGTTGTACTTAAACCAGTATCGCCGTTTCCCCTTTCTCAACTGGAGCCGCCAAGTACGCCTTCTGTTTATCAAGGTGCGCCATTGACTTTGGAAGAGATGGAAAAGGCGATTGATATTGAAGCGGGGAAACGAAAATGATTGGTGTTGATGTGAATATCTTAGTGCGTTACGCGATTAAAGATGAACCACAACAAACGATTATCGCCACCGATTTTTTAGCAAAACATTCTTGCTTTGTTTTAAAAACCGTCTTGTTAGAATTGGTTTGGGTGTTGGGTTCAAGTAGTGGTTACGGCTTATCACGGGAATTAGTTTTGAAAAGAGTTAAGCATATTTTAGGATTGCCAAATATTGTCATGCAAGATGCTGATCATGTTGCCCTCGCGCTTGAGTGGTATGAAGCGGGAATGGATTTTGCTGATGCTTTGCATCTCGCTTCAAGTTCAGAGTTAACCGCTTTTGCGACTTTTGACAAAAAAATCTCCAACAAAGCCAACAAACTTAATTTATCACCTCAAGTCATTTTGTTACAAACCAAAACTGAAAAAAGGAGACATTAAATGAGAAAACGTGCAAAACACTGCGTATTCAGAGGCTGTGGCATTCGAGGCTAAAAGTTTTTCTGTACAGGACATTTTTTATTGTTTTCGAGGCTAAAGTTTTTTTAACGAAAAAACTTTAGCCTCGAAATCAGAATTTTCAGAATTTGAGAATTTGCAGAATTAAAAATAAAGCCAGGTAAGGTGGGCAACGTGGGTGCACTTTTTTAATGAGGAAGCCGTTGCACTTAAAGGACTTTGCCCACCCTACATGACTTCCTGTAACATCAGTTTAGCCACGTCCATTCCTTTGGCTATTCCTTTGGTTATTCCTTCTGAGCGGCCCCACTGGATGTCTTTTAGCCGGAAATTCAGTTGTTTTTTCATAAGCGTCAGTAAAGTCGATTTGTTGAACACAGTATTACTATAAGACTTTTCCCACAAATATTCAACAGTGGTTCGTAAACTTTCCATTTGATCGTCTGTGAGCGCATCAATCATTTGGGTGAGTTCCACTTCATGTTCTTCAATTTGCTTTTGAAGTGAAAGCATCAGGTGGTTTGAACTGCCTGTCGAAGCGTCATCAATGCTTCGGTTCTGGAACCGACGAAAAATGGGAGCAGAAAGGGCAATTTTCGATTAATGATCGTTTCAATCGTCATCAGACTTAGGTGATAGGCTTTGTATTTCAATTCACCTGAATATCTGGGATCAGAAGCTATGTAGGTCGGGTTAGCTTTTTTTGCGCAGTAACCCGACATTCCCTTTAACTCGATCATCAAGTTTTTTACCAAAGACAATAACTACAAGGATTGTATATAAGAAAGGATTACAAAAAAAAACCAATAACTACTGTCAGACGAAAAACTTGATGATCGAGTTTAATATATGCGCGGCGATATTTCATTGGGTTTAATATTATTAATATTGTCGGTTGGGTTACGCCGCAAAAAAAGCTAACCCAACCTACATGACTTAAACCTCGAAACCATTTTTCTTGTTCCCACGCGCCGGCGTGGGAACGCATTCTCGACGCGCCAGCGTCGA
>JAOZSV010000272.1 GCA_029939505.1 Thiotrichaceae bacterium
CGAGGTTTAAGAAATCCGATTTTTGAAAAAAATCGGATTTCTAATCTTGAAACCTCTTCCACGCGAGGTTTAAGAAATCCGATTTTTGAAAAAAATCGGATTTCTAAGGCTAAAAACCGTTTTGCAAGAGCCTCGAAACAATTTACCATTCATAATTCACCATTCACCATTAAACACATAAAATATTAGATTTGATGATAACTACTTTGTTTGATCATACGCATTAACCGTTTTTCAAACTTTTTAGGGGAAACGATATTGCTAATATGGATTTTTATTCCCCCCACCCCTTTCACATTTCCCCCACTTTTTCCCCGGATTTTGAGCGTACCAAAATCCAAAATTCCACCTAAAAGACTTTGTTTAATTTCAATATGTTCAAAATGAATATAATCCATTCTAAATTTTCTTTTTGAAAACAAGCCAAACTGTGCTGTAATTCCTTGAGAAGTCATTATCAAAGTCGTCGTTAATTGTTGAAAAATAATTTGCAACAACATCAATATTCCCAAACCTAAAACAATTTGCAAACCCAGGTTGACATACTGTCGTTTACCTTGCAAAAAACTCAAATTCTCTATTATAGTGGTTAAAAGAGAGGGATTAAACCACAAAAAATAAGTGGAAATTCCTATCAAAAACAAAGCTTTTAGATAAGCAATCCAATGAATTTTTGCACGATAAATAATTTTCTCACTTCCATCCAATTCAAAACTTTTAGTCTTCGCTTCTGCACTATTCAGCACCTGATTCTGCTCTGGCTTGTGCGAAACATTATTTTTCGCCTCTGGCACTGATTCAGTCTGCGCTGATTCAATTACAGCCATTTTTTTAGCTAAAGTAGCATCATAAGCGGCTCGCTTTTTTGGGTTAGCCAGCGTATTGTAAACTAATTTTATTTTTTTGAAGCGAGTTGCTACCCGCTTATTCCCAGGATATTTTGTCGGATGAAATTTTTTCGCTAAACGTTGAGCCGCTGCTTTAATCTCATCAGGGCTGGCTTCTGGCTCAATGCCTAAAAATTCGTAGAGTGTTGCCATGAGTTTTTATTAAAAATATCCTTTAAAATCATAATGTTAAAATTTAATCTGAAAAAGGTTATTTTATAGAGTTTAACACTTCAAAGTAGATATTCAAGTTTTGGAAATGATTAAATCCTCTCAGTCTTTTGATTAGCCAAAAGTTAAAACGATTCGAGGTTTGAGTTTTTTTCAAAATAAGTAGAGGAGGTTCTTGCAAAACTCTGAACAGATGATGTTTAAGAAATCCGATTTTTTCAAAAATCGGATTTCTAAATCTCAACTCGAAAAAGCGAGTTTTGCAAGAGGCTCAAAGGTTAAAGTTTTTTTAAAGAAAAAACGTAACTACTCAGGGCAACCATAAAGGATTGCCCCTACAGCAATATTCTTATGTAGAATGACGAAAATATTTATATGTAGAATGACGAAAATATTTATACGTAGGGGCAATCCCTTGTGGTTGCCCTGAGTAGTTACGAAAAAACTTTAACTTCGACTCTCAAATGCTTTCAGCCTTGAAATTTCAAGGTTGAGTAATCACAAATCCTCATTCCTAATAATCTGACTAAAAAGGTGAGGTATTGACTTATATCAATGAAATATGAAACAATGGCAACTAAAATTTTTCTGTCTATGTTACTCTTAATGGAGACAACGCAATCCATTTACCTACTTGTCCATATCATTGGGCGATAGTCATTTTATTTGAGGTCATTTTCCTACAAAAAAAACCGTTAAAATTCGTATGAAATCATCAAAAAATCATTCTCAAACCAGCTCAGACGAACTTTACGCCAAACGTGAAAAAATTTATCCCCGCATCACTTTTGGATTTTTTTCTCGTCTCAAAGTATTAAGCGGTGTTGTTTTATTAGCTATTTATTACTTATCCCCTTGGTTACAGTGGGGAGATCGTCAAGCCATTTTGTTTGATCTCCCCGCTCGTCAATTTCATATCTTTGGCCTCACCTTTTGGCCTCAAGATTTTATTTATCTGTCCTTTTTACTGATTGTCGCCGCTGTCACCCTCTTTTTCTTTACCACTTTAGCTGGGAGACTCTGGTGTGGATTTGCTTGCCCTCAGACGATTTGGACAGATGCGTTTTTGTGGATGGAACGCTTAGTCGAAGGTGATCGACCAAAACAAATCAAACTTGATCAAGCACCACTGTCTTTTCGCAAATTTCGCATTAAGGCGACTAAACATCTTTTATGGATCGCCTTTGCCCTATTTACGGGTTTTACCTTTGTCGGTTACTTTACGCCAATCCATGATTTAATTCCAGCAATGATGGCATTCAACCTCAGTGGATGGGAAACTTTTTGGTTATTCTTCTATAGTTTCGCAACCTATGGCTTGGCGGGCTGGATGCGGGAGCAAGTGTGTACTTATATGTGTCCTTATGCACGATTTCAAAGTGCGATGTTTGATAAGGATACTTTAATCATCGCTTATGATGAAGATCGCGGTGAACCAAGAGGTCCGCGTAAAAAGGGGGCGGATTATAAAAAACAGAATATGGGTGCCTGTATTAATTGTACGATGTGCGTTCAAGTTTGCCCTGCTGGTATTGATATCCGTAAAGGTTTACAATATCAATGTATTAGTTGTTCTGCCTGTATTGATGCGTGTGATGAGATAATGGACAGAATGGGTTACCCCAGGGGATTGGTTCGTTATACCACAGAAAATACCCTCAAGGGCGACATATCTCCCCATATTTTGCGCCCTCGTGTTTTCGTTTATGGGGGAATATTGCTGGCGATATTTATTGGTATAGGTGTGTCCATCGCTGGGCGTTCGCTTGTTGAACTGGATGTTATCCGTGATCGCAACAGTTTATTTAGGGAAACGAATGCGGGTTTGATTGAGAATATTTATCGTCTCAAGATTATGAACAAGGATAATCAGCCCCATACTTATGACGTGATGGCGACTGGCATCGAAGGGCTACAATTGATAAAAGATCAAGAGATTGAAGTGGCGGGGGGTAGTATAATGACGCTACCTGTACGTTTAGCAGCTGATCCACAGAATTTGCTGAAACGCAGTATCACGATCACATTCCAATTAATAGCGCGAGATAATCCGGAGTTAACGATCACAGAGGAAGCGCGTTTTTTGGCTATTCGTCGTTAAAAACTGGCTCTTTAGCAGCCCACTTTTCAAAGGAGGTGTTAAATGAAGGATTTATTAGCAAAAATGTTTGGTTCCCGGTATGATAAAAAAATACCATACACCTACCAAGCAATCATTAATGTTGTTGAAGATGAAGATTCAATAAAGGTTTCTTATCTTGCTGATAAGATTTGTACGCTCACAAATTTCCTCAAAAAGCGTCAAATTGATCCTCAAACGGTAACGGTTTTTGAAGTCTATAATGGAAAAGAAACGCTCGTTCCTCAAGACTGTTATATGACGGAGGAGGGTAAATGGTTTCCTAAAACCAAATTATGCTCACCCATGACAAGCCGATATGGGGAGGCCAAGGATGAACATACTTGTCAATTTCGAGATAGAAATAATCGGATATGTGGTCCTTGTTAATTGTTTTCGAGGCTAAAGTTTTTTTAACGAAAAAACTTTAGCCTCGAAATCAGAATTGTCACAAGATTTTTTAGAATAAATCTCTGCGAATAAAGAAATCCGATTTTTGAAAAAAATCGGATTTCTGAGCGGCGAAACGAGGTTTAAGAAATCCGATTTTTGAAAAAAATCGGATTTCTAAATCTCAAGAGGCTCTTTATTCTGAAAATTCTCACATTCTGAAAATTCTGATTCAAACAGGCAGAAAATTGGATTCAAATTGAACAGCCAAATTTAAATTAGGAAATTGCACAATGAAAAAATATTGGTATCATGAACCCTTTGTTTGGTTACTTATTTTCTTTCCCGCATCCGCTATCGTTGCTGGAATGATCACGGTTTCGCTTGCGATTAATTCATATGATGGCTTAGTGGCAGATGATTATTATAAACAAGGATTAGAAATCAATCGTACTTTCGAGCGTGATAAGGCAGCCGTGCATTATGGAATACAAGCCGCCCTGCGTTTTGATGTTGAACATCAATTTATTCACTTAAAGTTCAACGCACACTCTAATTACAAGTTGCCCAATCAAATCACGCTCAACTTTCACCATCACACCCGCTCTGGTTTTGATAAGACTGTTATATTGGAACGTTTTGGTGATCATTTTTACCAAAGCGCATTACCTGAATTGATCGTTGGCAAATGGTATATAGAACTTGCTGCGGATGATTGGCGTTTATTAGAGTCTGTGCGTATGCCAGTGACTCAGGAAATATCTATTAAAGGAGAAGCGTGAAAATAATATATCCATAGTCTTCCTCAGTGAGACAAGAAACCCAGTTTTTTTAAAAAACTGGGTTTCTAAAAAGTTCAATTTATTCCCGCGCTAAGTATAGATAGTAGGGTGGGCAATGTCTTTTTATTGCCCACCTTCTTAGAAAAGCAAAATGGTGGGCAAGAAACTTGCTCACCTACTGAAGCTGAGGTTTTGGAAACCTCAGCGGTTTTTCGTGAAATGATTTATGAGACGATTACATATTTTTAATCAAATCTTCTTCAAAACCAGTCACTTGCATAATAAAAGCCATCTGAGCGTTAGCTTGCAACATTTGTTTAGCAATCTGTATTTTGGCTGATTTTTCAGCTTTCTCTAAAGCGGTTTGTTTTTCGGCTAAAGCCGCTTCCATCACCTGTTTTTCAGATTTCAACTCTGCTTTTCTTGCAATCACTTCCTTACTTCCAAAGACTTTTTTAAACGCGAAATCAGTCAATTTAAATCAAAAAAATCAAAGGAACCCGGCTCGAATTTTATGCTAATATATTTTCAGCCACCCACATTTCAGAATTCTAAAAAACATATTAAACTTCTGCACTATTATGAACTTTTTACACTATTTTATTGATATTGTCGGCAGATGTAATCTTCGTTGCCCTTCCTGCCCCGTTGGTAATTATCAACCCACTGATTTTATTAACAAACCACGCCCGAAGGGATTTATGGACTTTTCTTTATTTCAAGAAATCTTAGATAAAATTCAACGCGAAAATAGTCGCCATGAAAATGTCATTATTGCGATATATAATTGGGGTGAACCTTTGCTTCATCCAGAATATCCTCAGTTTATTGAAGCCATTCAAGCTAAAGGTTTTTATGCAGAAGTGTCTTCTAATTTGAATTTGTTTGATATTGATGATTCAAAGAAAGTTCAGCATCGAACAAATATAAAAGATGTTGTGATAGCAGCCCCCAATAAGTTAATCGTCTCATTATCTGGTTATGACGCTGAGGTTTATTCACAAACGCATAAACGAGGACACTCTCAACTTGTCGTTTCTAATTTGTTTAAATTGCGTTATTACATGGAAAAGTTGAAAAAGCAATTTATTGTTGAATTATCCTATCACCTTTATAAACATAATGTGGGAAAGGATATTGAACGCATTATATTACTCACAAATGATCTGGGATTTCGATTTAGCTCCGATTTTACCTTCTTAATGCCTTTAGAAAAATTTTTCAAATATCTGGATGGTGAACAATTATCACAAGAAGAACAAGCACTTATTTCATTAATGTTGATTAAACCCGAGGAACAGGTTAAATTAGCAGAGGCTTATAAACATCTCAAATGCCCACTACGAGAATGGACAACGATTAATTTTGATGGTTCAACTGCCCTCTGTTGTGCGGTGTACGATTATGAATATAATATTGCGAATAATTTTATTGATATAAGTCAAGAGGAGTTAGATAAACGCAAAGAAACACATCCATATTGCATAAGATGTATGAAGAAAGGATTACATGTTGTTGCGTCTTCAGCAGCGAGGGCGGAATTAACGCAGCTCATCAATGTGCGGCTTCAAAGCATTGGAAGTCGTTTTCGGCGGGATAATTCTCATTCAAGGCTTTCGTATTAATATCTGATGTTACGCACTATGTTTCCAAGAGGTTTAAGAAATCCGATTTTTGAAAAAAAATCGGATTTCTAAGCGGCGAAACGAGGTTTAAGAAATCCGATTTTTGAAA
>JAOZSV010000087.1:0-16396 GCA_029939505.1 Thiotrichaceae bacterium
TCCAAAATATCCGATGGAGTACAACGCTTTAGCTTTGTGCGTCTCTTTCCAAAGCTGAAGCGTTGGACTCCAAAATATCCGATGGAGTGCAACGCTTTAGCTTTGTGCATCTCTTTCCAAAGCTGAAGCGTTGGACTCCAAAAAATCCCAAAGCTAAAGCGTTGAACTCCAAAAAAAACCCAAAGCTAAGTGAGAATCAGTGGAATCAGACTCAATTGATTCATTCAATCCTTTATGGTTGATTGTTGGTGGCTGTTTTATAGGATGGATTGGTGAAGTCATTTATAAAAGTGCTAATTGTTAATTAGAAATATATAATAATTGTGTTAATATGATGTGATGTACTTTCTTTTTTTGACACTTTCAAGATATTTAGGAAAATCATGCTGTTAGAATTCAGTGTAAAAAACTTCCTCTCAATTAAAGATGAGATCATTTTTAGTTTATATGCCTCTGATGAAATCAAAGGGCATGAGAAACGCAATTTAATCCCCGTGGTAGAGCAGCATATTCTGAAAACAGCCGTGATTTACGGTGCCAATGCCAGTGGTAAAAGCAATTTAATCAAGGCAATGGGATTTATGCGTGGTGTGATAGCCAATTCGTTGAAGCTGAATCCTGAAGAGCCGATTGTGTCAACACAGAGCTATCCCAGTTTCCAATTACACTCTAAAAGTGCGGAAGAACCGTTGGAAATGGAAATCAGTTTTTTATATCAGGATGTTTATTACCGTTACGGTTTTGCTTTGGATGCTGACAGAATCCATCGTGAGTGGTTGTATTTTGCCCCACAGGAAAGTGAATCTTTATTATACGAACGCCGTTTTGAAGAAGGTTTGTATGTGTATGATATTCCAGAAACTTTTCTGATAGCAAAGGATTTCAGTAAAGACAGGGTACTGCCTGCTAATACGTTATTGCTGGCCGTATTGGCAAAATTTACAGACACTCCGGCACGTCGGGTTATGGAGTGGATTGGAAATACCTTCAATGTGATTTCCAGTCTAGATGAAGAAGCCTACGAAGGTTTTACTTACAGCAAGTTGGATGAAAAAGATTACCGCAAAGACATTTTAAGCTTCCTGAAAGTTGCGGACGTAGGTATTGAGGACGTTTTTCTGGAATCAGTGACAGCAACAGATTTTCTGGATGAGATGCCTAAAAAGCTGCGTAAAAAACTGAAAAAACTGGAAGCAAAGCAGGTTGTTTTCCAACATAGCATTTTTAATGATAAAGGCGTGGTGACAGGTCAAAAACACTGGGGGCAAAATCATGAGTCTGCCGGCACCCAAAAATTATTTGCCTTATCAGGGCCGTTGATTGAAACCCTGCGCAAAGGTGAGATTTTGGTGATTGATGAACTGGACGCTAAACTGCATCCGATAATGATGTGGTTCATCCTCAGTTTGTTTCATTCCCAAGAGCATAATCCACACAATGCACAGTTGGTTTTTGCCACACATGATACGCAACTGCTCAGTCCACGCTTTTTTCGTCGAGATCAGGTCTGGTTTACGGAGAAAAATCCTTACGGAGCAACAGAACTTTATTCATTGGCTGATTTTGATTTGGACGATAAGGCGGATTTTTCCCGTGATTATTTTCAGGGACGCTATAATGCAGTGCCATTCATTGGTGATTTGCGTCTGTTTTATAAAGGAGTTGAGCATGGCGAGAGATAAACGGTTACCGCAGAGCAAAAAGGATAGGAAACGCCGAGAACAAAAAAAAAATGCAAGAAAGCCGGCGGTTGGACGGGTATTGATTGTTTGCGAGGGAGAAAAAACCGAACCTAATTATTTTAAGTGGTGGCAAAAGCAGCTTGAAAATATAAGAAGGGCTGCCAAGTCAAAATGCGGCATTGATGTGAACAGCTATAACGATGAAATCAAGGTGAAGGGCGAAGGTAAAAACACTAACAGTCTGGTAAAAAAAGCCGTAGAACTGACAGAACAGGGCAGCATTGACCATAAAATTAACTATACACAGGTATGGTGTGTTTTTGATCGTGATTCATTTAAACCCGAAAATTATAATACTGCTATTGAACAAGCTCGTGCTGAAGACTTTAAAGTAGCATATAGTAATGAGGCTTTTGAACTGTGGTATTTATTGCATTTTGATTATGTAAATACCGGTGTCAGCCGGAAGCAATATAAGAAAATGCTGACTAAACGCTTGGCTGAAAAGTATAAGAAAAACGATCCGGAAATATATGAAAAGCTGCTCAAACACCCTAAAGCTGATCAACAGGAGGCAATTGAAAATGCGAAGAAGTTATTGAATAAAAACGCAGGAGACTATGCGAATCACAATCCATCTACCACAGTATTTGAATTGGTTGAAAGTCTTAATGATTATGTGTGGCGGTTCAGGTGTCAGTTTGCGCCTACTTATTCATTGCCTTATTCACATGATTGTGGAGATTGTAAAAAATCCACACAGCCACCCCCGCCTTATTCTTGTTTTGAAACATTTTGACTCTAAATATCGTATAACAAAATATCCATTTATGTTGACAATATAGCAAGCGTAGGGTCAATGTCATTAAATTAAGGAATACTTCCAAATCTAAAGGTTTGGACTCCAAGAAATGACATTGAAGCGTAGGGTGGGTAGGAGCGAAGCGGAAACCCACCACAACATCATCAAAATGTCCTACACAAGCCCCCAATTTGGGCTTTTTCTTATTCCCAAAGCTGAAGCGTTGGACTCCAAAATATTTGTGCAACGCTTTGTTTTTTAAAGGAAATTAAATGTCTTATGGTCATTTTAAATCCGTATCAGAAGTCGCAAGAAAATTTAATATAGAAGTCGTCGATAATTCTTTCTTAGAGCAGAAAGAAATAAAAGTGTCAGAAATCTATTTTTCCGATCTGAAAAAGAAGTTATGTACAAGCATAAACTTTATAAATGAATTTACGATTTGTGAAACAATTATCAGACCAATCCTAGATATAGTTGCAGCAAATTATGATAATTTAGAAATATGGTCACATGTTTCCTATAATGTGGATGTTGAAAAGGGTTTAATAGGAGAACCTGATTATTTAATCGCACCAAGGACAAAGTACGGTGATATGGAAAAACCAGCTATCTGTATTATAGAAGCTAAACAAGAAAAATTTGATGAGGGTTGGGCGCAAGCACTTGCTGAAATGGTCGCATCATCTTTGCAAGGTGGGGATGTTTGTTACAGTATTGTTACTACAGGAAAAGCATGGGAATTTGGTCACTTAAAAGAGGGCACTTTCACTAAACATCCTATTCAAATATCAGCGGCTTATGACCTGCAAAAGGTGTTTGACATATTGAATTGGCTATTTTACAAAATGAGTATAGCTTATTCCAAAATATAAATACTCAATTTTTGGACAGCAGTTCCCGCTAAGTTTTAAGCACTGAAAAAACCCAGTAGTAATAATGAGTTATAACAGTCACAACATGGTTCTAAAATTATTTTCATCGCGTCAATTTGTGGTTTACGTCAGAAAATAGAGTGAATTCTTCAGAATAAAAATCTGCAAATTATTGATATACTTACATTTAATTTTAGCGGGAGTAGCTGATTTTTGGAGTTCAACGCTTTAGCTTTGGGCGTTTTTTTGAGTCCAACGCTTTGGACGTTTTTTGGAGTTTAACGCTTCAGCTTTGGACGTTTTTTGGAGTTCAACGCTTCAGCAAGCGTAGGATCAATGCCATTAAGTTAAGGGCAAACACGCAGGTATGCCTACAAATTCACATATTTAGGGGCTGTAGGGGCGAACATAAGTGTTCGTCCTGGCTTAACTTAATGGCATTGAAGCGTAGGGTGGGTTTCGCTATCGCTTTACCACAATCTTTGCCTACCATCCAAATGTCCTACACAAGCCCCCAATTGGGGGCTTTTTCTTATTCCCAAAGCTGAAGCGTTGGACTCCAAAATATCCGATGGAGTACAACGCTTTAGCTTTGTGCGTCTCTTTCCAAAGCGAAAGCGTTGGACTCCAAAAAAACCCCAAAGCGAAGTGAGAATCAATGGAATGAGAATCAGTGGAATCAGACTCAATTGATTCATTCAATCCTTTATGGTTGATTGTTGGTGGCTGTTTTATAGGATGGATTGGTGAAGTCATTTATAAAAGTGCTAATTGTTAATTAGAAATATATAATAATTGTGTTAAGATGATGCGATCTAATGTACTTTCTTTTTTTGACACTTTCAAGATATTTAGCCAGGTAGGGTGGGCACACCTAACTATGGTGGGTTTAGCTTCGCTGACTTCGTATCGCTTTCGCTCTATCCACCCTACTCTCGCTCTTAATTCACCTTTTTAATCCTGTCTCCAAACCTTTACTCGTCATTATAGGAGTTTGAAACATGCGAACCTTTTCATCTTACGGACCCGTTGATCCAGAACTACATTATTACGTTCCCCGTCAAGAATTGGTTAATTTTGCTTATCAACAATTATTGGGTAAGAATATTGATACGTTATGCTGGGCAGTTGTTTGGATTAGAATTAAAGAGTTTTGCAGATATTCGGCAATATCGTAAAGCACTGATTCAGGCGGCGAAATATGGGAAAAAGTTAGGTGTGTTAGAAATCTGGTTAGTCTTATTTATTGAAACGGTTGATGAAAAGAATCGTCAACAGTTTGAGGCTGATTATACCGATAATAAAACAGGTGTTATCGTACATCCTGTTTTTGTGCAGACGGGGAAGGCTTGAGTGACAAACCTGACAGGTCTTGAATACCTGTCTCATTCCTAAGTGTACTCAGCCCGATATTGAGTACAACGGATCAGGGGAGTGAACGGATACGAGGGGTTATTAGGTTTCATACTGGTCACCATTGTTACCATTAAGTATTCTGAAAATTATCAAATTCTGAAAATTCAAACAAGGGTGAAAATTTCTCCGCTAATTCGCATTACTCGCTTTCATTTTAAACGACTCGTTAAATCAACAACACGCGAAACTTCATCTAAACTGGTTACCCCTTCCAGAATCCGACGTATGCCATCTTCTGCGAGAGTGCGAAAACCCATTTTTTTAGCATGTTGTTTAATATCGTAGGTTGTGGCACGGTGGGCAATAATATCTTGCAAAGATTCATTAACGCGACAGATTTCCATTAATGCGATACGCCCTTTATAACCGCGTTGTTCACATTGATGGCATTGGCTAGGGCGATAGGGCATGACTTTTTGAGTCGAAGATAAATTAAGTAGTTTCCGGTGCATTTGACCAGGTACATAGACTTGTTTGCAATTTGGGCAAAGTTGACGGACAAGGCGTTGTCCAGCAATACCTATGGTGTTTTCTGCAATGATGTCCGGTAAAACGCCAATATCTAATAGGCGCGGGATGGCTCCGATGGCGGAATTGGTATGTAAAGTCGAATAGACTTGATGTCCAGTCATGGCGGCACGGAATGTCATTTCAGCAGTGTCTTGATCACGAATCTCTCCAACCAGAATAATATCAGGGTCTTGGCGCATCATTGAACGAATCCCATTAGCAAAATCTAATTTAACCGATTCATTAACGGCGGTTTGTCGCACTTGTTCTAACACATATTCTACCGGGTCTTCAAGCGTCATAATATTCACTTCTTCTGTGTTGAGATGTTGAAGTAGGGAATATAAGGTAGTGGTTTTTCCGCTGCCAGTTGGACCGGTGATTAAAATAACCCCTTCTGGACGCGCCATCATGAGTTTTAAGCTGGTTAAATTTTCTGCTAACAATCCGATTTGTTCTAAAGTCATTATCCCTTTTTGGCTGTCAAGAATACGCAATACAATGTTTTCGCCATAGACAGTGGGTTGTGCTGAGACACGAAAGTCGATATGTCGCCCGATTAACTCTAAAGAGATACGCCCGTCTTGTGGAACACGGTTTTCGGCAATATTTAAATCAGCCATGACTTTAAGACGCACAGCGATGGCAGACCAATAGTTTTTATGCAAACTACGAATTTGTTGTAGTACACCATCAATACGGTAGCGAATTCGTAAAAAACCTTTTTCCGGTTCAAAATGAATGTCTGAAGCACCCCGTTTTACGGCATCAGAGATTAACGCATCGACGAGGCGCACAACGGGTTGACTATATTCGTCATTAATAGAATTGATGTCTATTTCACCGGTTTCAATTTCCTCCAAAATCCCATCTATAGAAAGTTCAAAACCGTACCACTTATCGATGGCATTGAGAATTTCTGCTTCGCCAGCGAGTTGTGGTTCAACTTTATTTATTCCTTCTAAACGGCTTAATTGATCGATTGCGAGTACATTGAAGACATCAGCCATGGCGACTGATAATATAAGCGTTTCTTTATCAAAGCTAATTGGTAATAGCGTGTAGCGTTCAGCTAAATTTCTGGAAACTAATCGAATGGCTTCTTGATCGACGACTGCTTGAGATAAATCAATATGTGATAATCCTAATGATTTTCCCTTTAAATCCCGTATAACCGCTTCTGAGACAAAGCCTAAATTGATAAGAATTTTTTCTAGTTTTTCATATTTTTTCTTTTGTTCGATTAATGCAATTTTTAATTGATCTTTAGTAATGATATGTTGTTCTAATAACTGTTCACCAATATGATGGGGTTTATTCATTTTTTTTGAGAGTCAAGAGGCGTGGGTTCAATCCCAGATAATTTTTTCAATACGAAACTAAACCTGCCAGGTTTGAGCTAAAAAATGTTATTTTGAATAGTCAAAATTAACAACAATCTCTTTTCCAGATTCAACAGAAACATTAGCCTGTGGATGCTTTTTCAGCTTACCGTGCCACGTTTTCACTGTGTAGTTACCGGAGGGAATATCTTCGATAGTGAAAGTACCTTCCTCAGTAACTAAAGCATAGTAAGGATTCTTGGCGACAAACATGAAGCCCTGCATAAATTCATGTTGTTCGCATTCCATTTTCATGCCGACACCTTCTTTAATCTTGACTTCTTTAGTCACTGTGCCTTGAACCGGCTGGCTGATATTGAACATCGTTTTCTTGCTGCCCATATCCATCATTTCGGAGGCGTGCATTTTATGGGCAACCTTATCCATGTTGATAATTTCCAGATTTTCTCCTTGGATCATCACGTTGAGCAGTGGACCATATTCGCACTTTTTCTGCTCAATTTTCGCTTGCTTATCCTTTTGGGGAAATGGTTTACCAGCTTCCACATTTTCCAGATAAACGACGACATCATTGAGTGCGCCGTTGTTAACCTTCACGAAATCAATTTCGCGCGTTTGACCACAGACTTCAACGTCTTTTGTCACGAGGAACTTGACAGGTGCAGGATCATCACCACTGAAAGTGACTTTGCCCGTGATAGCCCCTCCTTTATTCACTTCAACCACTTCGTAACTCTGCACGTTAGCAGAAAATGGTATCATTGAGGCTACAAGTGAAGTTAGCACTATTTTTTTCATAATGGCTCCTTTTGTAATTAATGAATGAAAAGAGGTAACGATTCAGCCTTGAAGTCGTTACGAAAATATTAAGTATTTTGTAGGGTGGGCAAGGTCCTTTTCTTGCCCACCCTACTACTCCAAAAACTTCCAAATCTAAAGGTTTGGACTCCAAAAACTTCCAAATCTAAAGGTTTGGACTCCAAACCACAAAGTTAATGTTGGATACCAAACCACAAAGTTAATGTTGGATACCAAACCACAAAGCTAAAGCGTTTTCGAGGTTTTAGTTTTTTTGAAAAAAAAACTAAAACCTCGAACTCCATTTGTATTTCAAGGCTGAGTAGTCACAATTTTTATTCCTAAGTCGGCATAAACACTTCTTCAAGCATTTCAATCACAAAACGTCTATAACCACTGTTTTGTGCTTCTTCTAGTTTCTTGAGTAATTTAGCGCCGCTTTGTTCAACATCTAAACGACGTAAGGCTCGCCCCATGTCACGGGCTGTGGCACCTGCATCTGCAAAAGCAGCGTCAATGATTGAATTTAACGCTTCTGTATGCTGCAACTTTGCCAATGCTTCAGCCGCTGCCTTACGCACATTCTTATGTGCATCAGACAGTAATTTGACAAATTGTGCAATAATGCTATCTATATTAACGCCATCCCAGCTATTTTCTTTTGAGACAGAAATGAGGGCGATTAAAGCATGGATTGTCTGAGTACGCACATTGTTTTCTTCATCTTGCAAATAGTCAAAAAGAACAGATATCGCAGATTGATTGCCCAAATATCCTAATGTACGCACAGAAGCCAAGCGTATTTCAATATCCCCAATATTTAAGTGAGTCACTAAACTCCCAAAGGCATTTGCCAGGGCTTTTATTTGAGGTGAACGTTGGGCAATATGTCCGAGTGAAATAGCCGCTTCTCGTCGTAACACGAAATCATCATCATTGAGTGCTTCAATAAGTGCATTAACCGCCTCTTCTTTATCACTGTCTCCTAAAATACGCGCACTGAGATGACGCACATCCGTTGCAACATCCCATTTTTTTGAAACCAATAAACGTTCGCCAGATTGGATACTGTCCTGGGCAATTTTCACATATTCTTGGATTTCTGGAGAAAACTGATTTTTTTGGGATATAATCGTTTCATCTTTTATCTTATCATCCAGAGCAGCAGCGTTATCTCTCTCAATCGCCTCAAGTGTGGAGATTGGCGGGGGAATATCACTCGCTGGTTCAGCGTCTGTCAAAGATTGTCCCTCATCGGTTTTATCTTCATCCGAAGAGGGCTTAATCTCCGCTTGTTCAAGAGACGCGGTTTTAATCTTTTCTGATTCTGAGGGGGTTGCACTTTCTCCTTCAAGTGGCGAATTAGGCGCATCATTCTCATTTGAAGTTGATTCAGGCGTTAAATCGTTTTCAGGTGATAAATCATTATCCGCTGACGATGTAACAATTTCGCCCTTTAATGCGGCGATCACGACATCTAACGGGGAACGATTCTGTTCATATTCTGTATTCCCGCTTGAATCCACAGGTGTTTGATGTTTCTCCAATTGCATCAGGGCATTCAGTGCCGCCAATCGAACGGGTTGTTTCTCATCTCCCACTGTCCAAGTGAGAATATGAAGTGCTTCCCGATTTCCCAATAAGCCAAGGGCAGTGGCAACTTGACTACGCAACATCGCGTCGCGTTCTTTATTAGAAAGTATTTGTAGTAGGCTGGGTAATATACTCTGATCACCAAGATGGGCAAGTAAACTACAAGCCGCAGAAATGACGGTATTATCCTGATCAGAAAGACATTGCTGAATTGGTACAAGTGTTTCTTGGGGAATCTGTTCAATGCCAGACAGGGCTTTCAAGATAGCTGCCCGTACAATTGGACTGTGATCAGTGAGTAGGGGCGCGAGCTTCTCCAACATGATCTCAGCATTATTTGCTGAAAGTGCAGTTATCACATCAATGACGGCACATCGCATTTCTGGATCAGAATCTTTCAGAAAGCGCAACATAATGTCTATATACGGTACGGCATTCTGCTTTCCAAGTGCGCGAATAGCGGCAACACGCACTTCTCCTGACTTATCAGTCATGGCTTCTGCAAGTGCCTTGCGAGCCTTTTTTGAATGAACAGTGCCCAAGGCGGCTGCGGCACGACGACGTTCCCTTGGCGTTCCTTTTGTAAGTCTTTGAATTAAAACAGCTTCTCCATTCCCCCCCATAAGCGCAAGTGCTGTGAGTACCTCGCTTTCAATATCTTGGTATTCTTCATCTGTCAAAATAGTTGACAGCACAGGAACGGCTTCAGTAACACGCTTATGCCCTAACGCTTTCACAGCATGGAGTTGCATATCCCACCAAGCATTCCATTGATTGTCCGCATCCCAATTCATATTATCAGGGCAAGTTTTAGCGACTTCTAGTAGAGGCGCAATCACTTCTTGTACCTCTATTTGCCCTAACGCTTCAACGACAGCCGTTTTGACTTCACCATCCGGATCATGAGTCAGCGATTCCAAAAGTGCCGGTACCGCTTCAGCATCTCCAATACGCCCTAACGCTTCTGCGGCTTCCATTGAAACGTCTATATCTTCATCCTGCAAACATTGAATCAGACTGGGAATCGCTTGTTTTTCTCTCAAAACGCCGAGCGTTCTGGATACATGACAGCGATCTACTTCGTCACCCGTTGTTATGAGGTGACATAAAGTTTCTATGACTTTTTTTTTATCTATCAGTTGGTTTTCCATAGTTCTCACTGCACATTGGTATTACGCTTATTGCTATCAACGATTAGCAATTAAAACCTTTATAATCTCATACAATCTATCATAAGCTGCTTTCGGTGTCACAATTGTTGGCATTTTTTGGGGATTTTTACCATGCGCTATCCAATTTCTATAGTACAGAACATCTTTGGCAAGCCAAATTTTAGATTTATTTTCCTTGAATAAACTTTGCTGAAATAAGTCTAAAATTTCTTCTGGTTTCCAGTAATCTATTTCTTTCGATAGGTGCTGATAAAAAACATCGGCTAAATCACAAGGTAACATTTCTCTCACTTTTTCTCCTTTTTCTTGGAGAAAATCTCTCGTGTAACGTTCAAAAGTCGCCCACAGAGATAGCACAAACAAATCATCAATAATTTCAAAACTTTGTTTCAGGAAATTTGAAGCATCAGATTGATTAATGATTTTAACCCGGTTGAGTAAATTTAAACCTCTCTTATGTTCAGCGAAAGCAACGGCTTTTATGACTTCTGTTGCATGGTTGTCAAGCTCATAAAGTGTCTCAGTTGCATTATCCGAAAAAATCACCACTCGTCCTGAGACTTTAAAAGCATCTTCGGCAGCTCGGTAGGCATCCCAAATCGTATCTAAGGGATTAAAATTCATAATCACTCACCAAAGTAATGATGTCAAGCAATAAAGATTTATCTAACTGGTGTGCTCGATTTCTTCGAGTATCTTCTATCCAATACCAACCGTCTTGATTAATCCCTTTATAAAGGGAAACATCCATTTGGGGATGAGGCTGACGCAGATATAATAAATACTCTTTACCAGCTAATAAGCCCTCTATTTCTATAAGACCTTCTCCCCCAATCACCGAGGCACCATTTGGCTTCACAAGAGCTAGCCATTCTCCCGTTGGCGTTTTTACAGATAATTGAATTATCTTATATGTCCCTAATTTCTCTGTTGTTTCAACGGCATGAGACTCAACAATCAAATTTTCTTCTGTCAACCATGGTTGAATTGATCTATATAAATGTTCAACTCGTGTTAAGTAAAGCTGTATTTTTTCACAAGTCGTCCTATTTTCTAAACCTTTAAATTTAATATCCATCGTTTTCTCACTGTTGCTGGGCGTAGTATGGCATGATTTTTTTCAATCATAAAATCTAGCTTATTGATATCAAGCGTCGGATTTTCAAATCACCATTTTCGTCTTGATAATATTTGAAAAGTGCGTTAGCATCAAAATAATATTGACGTTCTAGCATCTTAATTCCTCTTTGGGAATAATAGATAGCATTTTCGCCATCTCAGCAAGTGGCACACCTTCAGCCACTTCTTTGATTCTTTGAAAAAACTTGGGCTTGTCAAGACGAGATTTTTCAAACCAGTCGTTCACACCGAGTTTCATTGCGGCAACCGCATCATATTTACTGTACTCTTCTGGCTCGCTCCAAATAATCATATCCGCCTCTACTCCCGTATCATACGCTTGACGAATCATATCAACGCCATTCATGTCTGGCATCTTGAAATTAACGAGGGCTATGTCAAACTCGCTATCATGGCATAACTTTTCAAGCCCTTCAGTGCCATTGTGAGCGACTTCTACAATAAATCCTTGTTTTACAAGATGATTTTCATATTCAGTGAGAATGTTTTTATCATCATCCACAATTAAGAGTTTGTATTTGCGTTCCATCAGTTTTTCTTCAATAGTTAAGTTTAGATTTGGACGTGTTTTGGAGTCTAAACCTTTAGATTTGGACGTGATTTTGGAGTCCAAACCTTTAGATTTGGACGTGATTTTGGAGTCCAAACCTTTAGATTTGGACGTGACCAAATGCCAAATCTGAAGGTTTGGACTCCATCATATCCGATAACTGGTGCTGAAGGACTTAAGAAATTGTGCTTTAGCTTTGGACTCCAAAAGGTAAAAAAAAACCTCAACTACTTTCGATCATAGCATAAGCAGAATGATTATGAATAGATTCAAAGTTTTCGGATTCAACCATGTAGGCGGCAACCCGATTATCTTTATTCAGTTTGGCTGCAATATCGCGCACCATGTCTTCAACAAATTTGGGATTTGCATAAGCCTGTTCCGTGACATGCTTCTCATCAGGGCGTTTAAGTAGGGCATACAGTTCACTGGAGGCTTCTTTTTCAACCAAATCAATGATATCTTCTATCCATAAAAAACCATTGGTTTTGGCAGTGACTGTCACATGGGAACGTTGATTATGCGCCCCGTTATCGGAAATTTCCTTGGAGCATGGACATAAACTCGTGACAGGCACAACGACTTTAAGTGTAATTATCGGCGCATTTCCTGTCATTTCACCAATAAATGTGACTTCATAATCCAATAGACTTTTAACGCCTGATACGGGTGCGGATTTGATTGAGAAATAGGTGAAAGTCATCTCAATATGTCCAGATTCAGCTTCTAAACGCCTAGTCATTTCAGCGAGCATGTTTTTAAACGATTGTACCGTAATTTCATATTCATGCTCGTTGAGGATTTCTACGAAGCGCGACATGTGCGTGCCTTTAAAATCATGTGGCAGACTCACATACATGTTGAAATTGGCGATAGTATATTGTTCACGCCCTGAACGATCTTTCACGCGTACCGGATATTTAATGTCTTTAATACCCACTTTATTAATAGCAATACGGCGCGTGTCTCTACTTCCTTGAACATCTGCCATTGCAGTAATTGGCTTATTCATGATTTAATAACCTATCAAATTGAGTTCGCTTGCTGACGTAATTCTTCCTGTGCTTCCACAGTCCATACTTTTCTACCTGTTTTTTGTATCTCTTCGTGGTATTGGTATAACCAGTCCACCGTTTGACCAAACACTTTTTCATGGTGGCGATATTCATGATCCCTAAAGATATTCTCAAAATCTTGAGCCAGTAATGCTTCGCCGAGTGAAACACGTTCTTCATCGTTATGAATTAAGCGTAAAGCGGCTTCAACATATTCCGCTTCACTATGCGTCCATAACCATTCTGGTAAATTACTCAGTTGTAAGAAAAACAAGTCAGTACGAGAATGGGGTTCATGCCCTTCTAATGTGACAATGGGAATACCGTGTTGCATGGAATCAACATTGCTGTTAGTCCCTCCAAATGGGAATGGACTTAAATGAATGTCGCAAGCGTTCAGGTTCACAACATAATCGTTGTAGTTCGTCCGTGAATAGACTTTCGCGTCTGGTATCCATTCTTGGATGCGTTGTTTCACCTTTTGATAAAGCATTCCCTTTTCGGAAGGAAAGAAATGAAATTCAACCGGTTTCTGACTTTTTTGCCAGATACGTTGGCAGACTGCCATAAAAGAGGGATTGAGTTTAATCGCGGTACTTGTAATAGCCAGTCGCACTGGAGAGGGATTTTTTCGCACATCGGGGGCGACGGTAACACTTTCATGGGGTGCTATCATTTGGTGAGCGGCGGCAGTATCCATTAACACGACTTTTTCAGTAAAGCAGTCAACGTCCTGGGAGTATATAATTTCCTGCATCAAACAGTAGTCGATGAACGGTGAGTGAGTTGTTCCGGGATGCCCCAAACTCATAAACTGAATGGGCGCGAGACGCAAATTGGCTAAAAGTAAAGTCCATTGTGACATGCCTAAGCTGGGGAAGTAAATCATATCGGGTTTGATTTTAAGCACCTTCCCGGCTAACTTTTTAGGCGTTGTGCCTCCTTCCTCTAATTTGATTTCAATCACTTTGTCAAATAGGGCTTTACCGACATCGTCTATCCTGTCAGATTCTGACATGCAGATCAGTTCAAATTTGTCACGCAATTGTTGAATAGAGGGCGCGTAACACCGATACATTGCATGGGTTCCTATGAAGCGTTCTGATGGAATCAGTATCACTGGACGTTTTTTTGCGCGTTGACGGTTAGGTAAAGCGGGTACTTTTACGCCCTGTTGAACCAAAAATTTTTGCAACACGACATTTAAATGCGCCTTGATGTCATGTTTGTTTTTGGCTTCGCTGTAACTACAGTACATCCAGAGGTTGGATAAACGAGTGAGCATCCAACTCTGATCGATAGACATTTCTTCTAAAAGTGGTCCGAGTTCTAACAGTTTGTCACGTTTTTTCGCTGCGGAATGGTTCAATAGACATTCTTCTCCCACCAATGAGAGATAAATTGGCATCGCCAGTTTTGGTGCTTGCTTTAATAAGCTCGCGAAGTCTATATCCACTTCTGAATAGAAGGAGTAGAATAACAGGAATTTCATCAACTGCTGTTCACCTTGAATAGCAAATTCAGAAGTTGTATCTTGTCCTCCCACTTTATTGCCAATTAAACCGAGCAGGTGATCAATTCCTCTAAAACCACTGAGTTGAAAAATTCCCAAGAGGTGTTTTTTTTGCTTGGCAAATTCTTTGAAACCCTCATAAGATATGTTTAAATTGGGATGAGCAATAAAGGTGGTGATTGCACTGGCTAAACGGGTATATTCACTTAAAAACTCATGGTTATCGTCTTTTTTGTCACCCAGTATCATTCCCCCTCTTTGTTCAGCACTATTGAGGAATTTGGCGATGAGGGAGCCAGCTTCTTGAAATTTTTGTTGATAGACGAATATTTCTATATCTCTGATATTGATATCGTCTGATTTTTTTTTGGTGTTCATTTTAATTGTGATTGAGTACAGCGGATTGACGGAATAAACGGATTAATTAAGAAATCCGATTTTTCAAAAAAATCGGATTTCTGAGCGGCGAAGGATTAATTAAGAAATCCGATTTTTCAAAAAAATCGGATTTCTCACCACTTATATTCTTAAATGACGACAGATAAAAGCAATTGTTTCCTCTTTAAGAGAGGTATGAAAGGGTAAACCCAATAAACATTGAGACAGCTTTTGAGTGACAATTAAATCATTACTCCCATTAGGGGATATCCGCACTGCATCTCTAAACGCGGGAAATTTGAATAAGGGTGGATAATACCAACGGCGTGTTTGAATGCCTTGATGGGTTAATTGTTCAATTAACTGTTCTAAATGAGTATTAATTGAATTGATTTTAATGGACAAAGTTGCCCGAATATAATCGCTAGGTACCTTTTGCAAACTGATTTTGTTTTCCATGACGCTCAAATTGCGACGATAAATCTCCCAGATTTTTTCGCGCCGTTCAATGATTTGAGTCCAACGTTTTAATTGGGCTAATGCCACAGCAGCGTGATATTCGCTTAATTTTGCATTGCTGCCAGATTGGGTTATTGTACCACAGTCAAAACCAAAATTACTCAATTTTCTGACTTGATCAATAAAATCAAAACGGTTTGCGACGACTAAACCGCCCTCGCCAATTCCAAAAGGTTTGGTTGCGTGAAAACTGAATGTGATAATACAGCGTTCTCCAATAGGCTGATTTCCAAAGGCGGCAGCGGCATCTATCAAGACAGGAATACCCGTTTCTTCGTTAAATTTATCCCATTCTTCTACGGGCTGTGGGCAACCAAAAGTGGCGACAGGTATAACGACATCATAAGGCTTTTTTTCGAGAACTTGACGAGCAATTTTGGGTGTGAGCAACCATTGCTGTGGATCAACGTCTGTGAAAATTGGCTGTATTCCGCTTCGTTTAATAGCGATTGCTGTTGCTGGAAAGGTAAATGCGGGTAACAGGGCATGGCATCCCGCCGGGAGGTTAAGGGCAAGCAAGGCTAATTCAAGTGCTGTCGTTCCTGAACTGACAGTGGTTAAATAAAGATTTTGCTTAAAATTCCCCTTATTTTCCTGTGTGAATAATTTGATCAGTTGAGATTCAAATTCTTGAACGAGCGGACCAAAATTAGTGTACCACTTGTTATGTTCAATACGGCGTAACCACGGTAACAATTCTTCTGTTGTGGGTAAATCAGGTACAAGGACTGGAATCATTTTTTTTTGGAAATTTTTGGAGTTTCAACGCTTTAGCTTTGAAGTGATTTTGGAGTTCAACGCACTGAGTACAACGGATTTGAGAATAAAACGGATTAAATATAATAAATTCATAGTGTTAATGTGACAAAACCTTTTTTTAAATCCGTTTATTTCTAAAATCCGTTGTACTCAGCTTTTAGCTTTGAAAATATTAACGCACTGAGTACAACGGAAGCGTTAATGTGATCGATCACAACCTTTTTTAAAATCCGTTGATTTCTAAAATCCGTTGTACTCAGCTTTTAGCTTTGAAAATATTAACGCACTGAG
>JAOZSV010000087.1:16496-20162 GCA_029939505.1 Thiotrichaceae bacterium
TACAACGGATTTGAGAAGTCAACGGATTAATTTGTCGTGTTATCTCTCTAATCCGTTAATCATCAAGTACAACGAATTTGCGAAATTTCGAGTAGAACTGAAAATGAACGGATTTAGTCTTTGAAAAAGGAGCATTCGTTTATTTCGCAAATTCGTTGTACTCAGTACTCATTTTTATTCCAATCGAATACGTGGATCGACGACAACATAAAGAATATCTGAAAGAAAAGTACCCGCTAATGTCAGAGCAGCAGCAATAAAGTTAATTGTCAAAATCACAGGAAAGTCCCTAGACATGATGGCATCGTAACCGAGTCGTCCTAAGCCTGGCCATGCGAAAATGGTCTCAAAAATTACAGAACCACCAATTAAGCCGGGGAGTAAGAATCCAAACAGGGTAATAAAGGGCAAAAGGGCATTGCGTAGCGCGTGGTGATAAATAACGGTGTCTTCATCAAGCCCTTTAGCTCGCGCTGTCCGTACATAGTCTTGACTAATCACTTCTAACATCTGGGAACGCACGTAGCGAGAGAGTACAGCGATGCCAGCGAGCGCAGACATGAGTGAGGGAATCACAAGATGCCAGATACGATCCATGGTTTGAAAAAGGGGATGGGCATCTTCCATTCCAAAAGTTCGCATTCCAATGACGGGAACGCCAAATAAATCGACTACCCATAAAATCATAATATAGGAGAGAAAGAAGCCTGGAATCGAAATGAGGGCATAAGCGATAAAGGTTGAGCCTCGGTCATAAATAGAACCGCGTCGAATTGCCGCATGAATCCCTGTTGGAAATGCTAATGTCCATACAATCAGTGTGGCACAAATGAACAGCGGGAGCGAATTGAGAAAACGTTCCCAAATTTTTGGCAATACAGGTTGGCTATCTTTAAAAGATTTTAATTCTCCGGTTAATAAATCACGCATCCAGTAATAATATTGAAGATGAATCGGTTCATCCAGGTGAAAAGCGGCGCGAATTTTTGCGATGTCTTCAGGCTGCATTCGTGGATTAGCGGGATCAACTTCGCTGGGTTCTCCTGGCGCAATATGAACAATTGAATGTGCAAGGATAGAAACAATAACGAGTAAAATACAGCGTTGTAAGAGATTGCGAAAAATGTAAGGTAGCATAAATTGTTTTTCAGTTCGTAGGAGATTTTTGAGTAACGTGAAAGGCTATCCCCTCGTTCCCAAGCTCTCGCTTGGGAACGCCTGTCGCGACGCGGGACGCAGAGCGTCCCTGAATGCGTTCCCAAGCTGGAGCTTGGGAACGAGGGGGAAAATTCTGCAAATTCTGATTCAAAACGAAAAAAATTAAAATTCTGGAGCAAACTCTAATTTTCGCCACCGATTAAAGTGGAAATACATATTACCACTTTTAGTCGGAGTAATTTTTGAATAGGAATCCTCATCTTCAATGATAACAATTTTTTTGTCAAGTACCACATTGCTTAAAGGCGCGTAGAGAAAGGTATAAGGTTGATCATCGGCAATAATGTGGTGCAATTGCCCGGTAAGTTTTTGTTGAATAACAGGATCGTACTCTTGGCGAATTTGCACGATCAGCTTATCAACTTCAGGATTTTGATAGCCCACAAAATTAAGTTGCCTGTCTCCAAATTGGCTAGAATGCCATATCTGATAAAGATCGGGATCAATACCCATACTCCAACCCAAGACAACCGCATCAAAATGACCTGGATTGACGAAATCTTCAAGAAATACTGCCCATTCAAAGACTTGCGTATTACACTTAATACCCAATTTCTGCCAACTATTCTGAGCAATAGTCATAATCGCCTTACGTTGCAAATTACCATTATTAGTAATCAGGTTAAATTCAAACTTTTTTCCGTCTTTTTCAAGCCAACCAGAAGCATTTTTCTGCCAACCTAATTCTTTGAGAATGCGCTTTGCGCCCTTTGGATCATAAGGAATCGGTTTGACATTGTGATCATACCACTGCGTATTTTTGGGATAAGGACCAGTTATCCGTTCACCCTCTCCGTAGAGAATGTACTTAATGATTTCATCAACATTGATCGCCATTGACAGTACTTGTCGTACTCGTTTATCCGCAAAAAGTCCTTTTCGATTATTATATCCAATATAAGTATAGGCAAAACCGAGACTAGAAAACGATTGATAACGCTCATCTTTCTTATAACGGGCAGCTTGGTGCGGCTCAGGACCATAACTATCTATCGCGCCAGTCAGAAATTCAACCTCTTGAGTCATTGGATCGGGAATGATGCGATAATAATAATCCTTATATTGTGGTGAACCTTCCCAATAATCCTCATTACGAATCAAATGAATAAATTCATCGCTCTGCCATTCGACAAAACGAAATGGTCCGACACCAATGGGATGACGATTAAATTGGCTATCACGCAAACCAAAGTTTGCCCGTGCTGCTGATGATAATTCACGCCTATTCATTTCACGCTCCAATACCGCCTCGTTAAGCAGATGCTCAGGCAAAATGCCTATACTCCAAGCGTCAATGGCAGGAGAAAAGAGCCGCTTATAGACAATGCGTACCGTGTAACGATCCACAATTTTCACCGCTTTAATCGGTTCAAAATTGGAAGTCCGTGGTGACAAATTTTTAGGCGCCATAATAGACTCATAAGTAAATTTGACATCGCCCGCGTCAAATTCATGTCCATCGTGAAAACGCACCCCCTTTCTCAAATGAAATAAAATAACGGGATTATGTTCAAAGAGAGGCATCAACTCTGCAAATTGAGAGCGGAGCTGCTCTCGTTTCTCAGGGGAAGAGACTTCAATCCATTGATCCAGCGGGGCGTTTTTTTCATAATCTGCACCAATAATCGGTTCAAGCAAGGTAAAAAAGTTCTGCTCAACTTCCTTCAGAGAAAATTTAAGCCGTTCAGGCATATTGATCTTCACTTGAACAGGAATGGGCTTCTCATCCTCTCCCTGCAAAGTCACTTCTTTTACCTGCTGCTCTGGAGGAAGTCGCGTTATTTCAATCACTAAAGCCTTGAGCCTCGCATGATTCCCACTTTCAATAGCTTCTCTTATTCGCATTTCCATTACATCAGGAGTAACGCGAGTTCCGTCAGGAAAAGACGCTTGAGAATTAACAGTCAAGTAAACCGTTTCAGTGATTCTCCAATCAGTCGCCAAACGCCCACGTAAAGTAAGATTTTCATCATAATCCAGCAAACCTTCAAAGACAAAATCTGTAATTTGACTACTTGCGCCATCTGCATTAAGAATGGGGTTTAAGATTTTAGCATCCGCAATAGACGCTGAAATAAATTTGGTCATCCTATCAGGATTGCCCTTTGTTTGCGTTTCATAGCTAGGTACCCAGAAATAGGATTGTAAAAGCCCTAAACTCAACAAAGTGGGCGCAAGTATAAGAAACCATTTAATTTTCATTAATTATCACTCTTCATTTTATTACACATCCAATATGACAATAAAGCTAAAGCATCGTTTCGATGTTTCCGTTTTTTTTTCAAAAAAACGAAAACCTCGAATACCTGACAGGTTTTAAAAACCTGTCAGGTTTGAAGCAACGTTGTAGAAATCATTTCATGCACGTTCCTAAATACTAATTGATGTTACGCAGTTCCACCGATTTCATCGGTGGCTATTCATGTTTAACCCCTTCGGGGTTGAAAC
>JAOZSV010000273.1 GCA_029939505.1 Thiotrichaceae bacterium
ATAATTTAAGAAATCCGATTTTTTCAAAAATCGGATTTCTAAGCGGCGAAACGATGTTTAAGAAATCCGATTTTTTGAAAAAATCGGATTTCTAAGTTTGAAGAATCGCTTTGCGTAACATCAGTTTGTTATATTTTAAATTCTGTTCATTCTAAAATTCTGAAAATTCTGATTCTAAAAAAAGGTTCGCATTTAAAATAGTGAAAAAGACATGATGAATAATAATGAAAATGATGATTTGATATTAGCTGATGAAGAAGACGATCTGATATTAGCTGATGATGAACCCATTGAAGGAAATAAAGAAACTCCTTCACTCAAAACTAACTCAACAGTTATCAATCCTGCGGCTACTTATTGGAAAGTCATTATTGTCGATGATGAACCTGAAATTCACCAAGTCATCAAATTAGTTTTAAGGAATGTTGTTTTTGAAGGTAAACGATTAATTTTTCTATCCGCCTATTCTGGTGAAGAAGGGAAGTCTTTACTAGAGAAAAATCCAGACAGTGCTCTGCTATTTTTGGATGTCGTGATGGAAAAAAATGATTCGGGTTTGCAATTAGCCAAATATGTTCGTGATACATTGCACAATTCATTTGTGCGTATCATTCTTCATACAGGGCAACCAGGTGAAGCCCCCGAAGAATCTGTCATCATGGATTATGATATTAATGATTACAAGATCAAATCCGACATGACAGACTTAAAAATGTTTGTCACCACCATGGTGGGTTTAAGAAGTTATCGAGACTTAATCGCATTAGAAACCAGTAAAGTGGTTTTAAAAGATAAAAATGATCAACTGCAAGAGGAAATCACTAAGCGTCAGCAAGTAGAAAATGAACTGCGAGATCATCGTGACAACTTAGAAAATTTAGTGGCTAAGCGCACAAATGAATTGGCAAAAGTCAATGTACTACTACAGGAAGACATCGCTAGGCGCGAACAGATAGAAAAAGAATTAATAAGAAGTAAGGAAGCGGCAGAAGCGGCTAACAACGCTAAAAGTATATTTATTTATAACATAAGCCATGAATTTCGCACGCCGCTTAATGGTATTTTGGGTTACACAAGCCTTTTAAAGGATGATGAAAGTTTAAAAGGCGAACAAAAAGAAGACATACAAATTATTCAAAACTGTGGCGAACACTTGTTGACGTTGATTGACGATGTTTTAGACTTATCCAAAATCGAAGCGGGTAAATTAGAACTGATTCCAAAGCCGTTTCGTTTCCCAGACTTCTTAAAAAATGTGGTGAATTTTTTTAGCATCAGAGCGAAACAAAAAGGCATTGAACTGGTTTATAACTCACCGTCTCAATTACCAAACATCGCATTAGCCGATCATAAGAGGTTACGGCAAATATTACTCAACTTATTGAGTAACGCGATCAAATTTACCCACAAAGGGCAAGTCACTTTTAAAGTGAATTATCAACACGCCCTCACCTCCTCTCAAGAAGAGAAAAATCAGATTCGCTTTGAAGTGGAAGACTCTGGAGAGGGTATAGCGGCAGAAAATTTTGAGGTGATTTTTCTACCCTTTCAACAACTGGCTAAACAATATCAACAAGTCGATGGCACAGGATTGGGGTTATCCATTAGCAAAACACTGGTAGAAATGATGGGGGGAAAATTGCAGGTACAAAGTGAGCTTGGCATCGGTTCTCGCTTTTGGTTTGAAATTCCCTTACAGGATTACTTTGAGACGAATTTGCAAAATGAAGAATGGATTGAGCATTCATCACAAAATTCAGAAGTCGTCGCACCAAAGATTACTCCTCCAGATGTGAAACAAATTGAAGCATTGTTTAAATTTGCTAGAATGGGTAATATGCCAGCTGTCATCGAAGAGGCGGAAGCCCTAGAAAATGACTATAATTTACAAGCATTTACCCAAACCGTCTGTCAATTAGCAAAACAGTATGAGCTATATAAACTCAAAGTGTTTTTGCAACAATACCTTCCGTCAACACAAGAAAAATCGTGAAAGCATTCAATTTACAAAAACACTTAGGCGATAGTCTTGCCCCTATCGCCGGTGCAATTTTACCATTGGCCTTTGCACCTTATACTTTATTTCCCATCGCAGTAATATCACCCGCCTTATTATTTTTACTTTGGCAAAATGTTTCCCCAAAACGGGCTTTTTTGCGAGGGTTACTTTATGGTATAGGGCTATTTGGCTTTGGCGTATCGTGGGTACATATTAGTTTTCACCAATTTGGTGGCTTACCCCTTTTCGGAGCCATTTTACTCACCGCCGCCTTCGTTTTAATAATAGCACTCTATCCCGCATTGCTAGGCGGATTACTCACACGCTTTTTTTCAGAAAATACGCCCATCAAGTTATTATTAATCTTCCCCGCCGCTTGGACATTGATGGAATGGCTACGAGGTTGGTTATTCACCGGTTTCCCTTGGTTAAGTTTAGGTTATAGCCAAATGGATTCGCCATTAAATGGATTCGCGCCAATATTTGGCGTGTATGGTGTCAGTTGGTTGACCGTATTAACAGCCGCCATATTTATTTACTCCTTTAATATCAAACGGTTGCGTATTTTACCCATAATAGCGATCATCATCGTATGGGGCGGCGGTTGGCTATTATCTAGCATATCATGGACTCATCCTCAAGGTAAAGCCTTGAAAGTCGCATTGATACAGGGCAATATTCCACAAGAATTCAAGTGGCAATCGAGCTACCAGATTCCAAGTATGCAACGCTATTTACAATTAAGCCAAGCACACCGCGATGCTGAACTGATTATTTGGCCAGAAACCGCCATCGCATTATTCTACCATGACATCGAAAAATACCTCCCTGATTTTTTAGAACAATTGGATGCTGAACATATCAAGTATGATACCGACTTTTTAATTGGGGTTCCCGTGATGGAAAAGAATGGTTCCTATTTTAATAGCGTGGCAAGCATAGGAAAACAACCGGGATTTTACTATAAATACCATTTAGTCCCCTTTGGTGAATATATTCCTTTTCAATCCAGTCTTGGAAATTTATTAGAATTACTTGACATACCCCTCTCCGCATTTTCAGCAGGGGAAGCGAAACAAGTTAATTTGAAAAGTGCGGGCGAAACGATAGGTGCCTCAATTTGTTATGAAGACGCTTATGGTGAATTAATACGCAAAAGTTTGCCCAGCGCAACGCTGCTAGTGAATATCAGCAATGACGCTTGGTTCGGAAACTCAATCGCACCCCATCAACATTTAGAAATCGCCAGAATGCGAGCCTTAGAAACGGGACGTTATTTGCTCAGAACAACGAATACCGGTATTTCAGCGATGATTGATGCCAAAGGTAAAATCATCGCACAAACACCCCAATTTAAAATCATCACATTACGTGTGACAGCCCAACCTTATCAGGGCATCACGCCTTATGTTCGTTTTGGTAACGGATTAATTGTGAGTTTACTATTACTCTCTCTGTTATTGGGAAAAATTTTAATGCTTCATCTAAAAAACGAAATCAAATGACTCAAATTAAAAAGACAGACACGCCTGAATTACTCTCCCTTCAACCCATTACGGGAATTAAAGTCGGCACCGCCTGCGCCCAAATTAGACAAGCAGAGCGTGACGATTTGGCTTTGTTTGAATTACCGCCACAAAGCACTTGTGCTGCCGTCTTCACACGCAATGCGTTTTGCGCCGCCCCCGTCACCATTGCAAAACAACATTTGGAAAGCATCGCGCCACGCTTCTTATTAATTAACTCAGGCAATGCGAATGCGGGCATCGGGGAAGCTGGAATACGCGATGCTTTAAACTGTTGCGAAGCCGTTGCACAATTAGCAGATTGTGCGCCTAATGAAGTATTGCCTTTTTCTACGGGCGTGATTGGGACTCCTTTACCAGTTGATAAAATCAGTGCCGCTTTACCCAACGCTTTCGCTGCCCTTGATGCCCAAGGTTGGGAAAAAGCCGCAGAAGCAATTATGACCACTGATACAGTGCCTAAAGGTTTTTCGGTACAAAAGTCTATTCAAGGGCAACCGATCACCATAACAGGAATTGTGAAAGGCGCGGGAATGATTAAGCCAGATATGGCAACCCTATTGGCATTTATTGCAACCGATATTGCTGCACCAACATCGGTGTTACAAGCCTGTCTCAATCAGGCGGTGAATCAGAGTTTTCACCGTATTACCATTGATGGAGATACTTCTACCAATGATGCCTGTGTCTTGGTTGCGACAGGGCAGGGTGAAGTGACGATTGATAGTACGGATCATGTTGCTTTTGCCCCGTTTTGTCAGGCGATGACAGATATTTTTCTTCAATTGGCGCAAGCTGTCGTTCACGATGGTGAAGGCGCAACTAAGTTTATGACTATCTCTGTAGAACAGGGTACTTCTGAGCGGGAATGTCTTGATGTGGCTCATACGATTGCACATTCTCCCTTAGTCAAAACGGCTTTTTTTGCCAGTGATGCTAATTGGGGGCGTATTTTAGCAGCGGTTGGCAGAGCCGGCGTGGATAATTTAGATATTCAAACGGTGCAAATTTATCTTAATGAATTGTGCATTGTACAAAATGGCGGTGTTGCAGAAAGTTACACGGAGGAACAGGGGAAAGCAGTCATGCGTAAAAAAGAAATTATGGTGCGGGTGTTATTAGGGGAACGTGGGAATCATAAAACAATGGTTTATACCTGTGATTTATCTCACGATTATGTGCGTATTAATGCGGAATATCGTACTTGAAAAAGCAAATGTTACATGTCGTCGCCGGAGTTATTTATAACCACAAAAGTGAAATCTTACTCGCCCGCCGCCCTGAACAGAGTCATCAAGGCGGCTTATGGGAATTTCCAGGTGGAAAATGTGAGGCAGGTGAATCCGCCCTGCAAGCACTCACACGAGAATTAGAAGAAGAATTAGGTTTAGTCGTACAACAAGCACGCCCTCTGATTTCTGTGAATCATGCTTATCCTGATAAAAAAATTCATCTGGAGGTCTGGCGTATTGAACAATGGCAGGGACAACCTTGGGGGCGTGAAGGTCAAACCGTGCAATGGTTTCATTCTAACCATTTGAAAAATAAGGCGTTTCCTGCTGCTAACCTTCCCGTTATCACAGCGGTACAATTACCCGCCTTATATTTAATTACGCCCGAACCCGTTTCACTGACAGATAAAAAATTCTTTTATCGTTTAGAAGCGTGTTTGGATAAAGAAATTAGGTTGGTACAATTACGCGCCAAAAAATTATCGGCGCGTGATTATTGTTATTGTGCCGAAAAAACGTTGAAGCTCTGTGAACACTACGGCGCAGAATTATTAGTCAATGCGACTCCAGAAATAGCGTTATCAGTGGGAACGCATGGTGTACATTTGAATAGTGAACGATTATTAAGCACCCAAGAACGTCCTTTAGGCATAAGGGTAGCCGCCTCTTGTCACCGTTTGGAAGAAATCCAACAAGCGAATCTTATCGGTATAGACTTTATGGTGTTAAGTCCTGTGCATACGACCGCCTCACATCCAAATGCGTCTCCTTTAGGATGGTTGGAATTTCTGCAATTAACAGAACAAGCGCATTGCCCAGTATTTGCTTTGGGCGGTATGAAGAAGACTGATCTGTCCAAAGCATTTGCACATGGAGCGCAAGGGATTGCCGCCATTCGTGCATTATGGGACTAAACGTGGTTTTTTGGAGTCATGTAGGGTGGGCAAAGTCCTTTGATTGCCCACCTTCCTCATTAAAAAAGTGCCGTTGCACCCACGTTGCCCACCCTACATGGCTCACTTCGTTTTTTAAACGGTTCAACTTGATTTGGTTCGCGCTTTTTGACTGGCAGTAAGCACAAGGATTCAATTTCTCGCAGCGTTTTCTACTTCATCGCACCGGCTTCATGCAATCCAAGCGCGGTTTCATGCACGACTTCACAGATTGATTTATTCATCGTTATTTATCGTTCCCAAACTCTGTTTGGGAATAAGAAAAAAGTCAATGTTATTAACTGATGTTACGCAAAGCTATTCTATTCGAGCTTAGAAATCCGATTTTTTTCAAAAATCGGATTTCTTAAATAT
>JAOZSV010000439.1 GCA_029939505.1 Thiotrichaceae bacterium
CCTCGTTCCCAAACTCCGTTTTGGAATGCCTTCCTCGACGCTCCGCGTCGAGTGTTTCACCAAATACGAGAAACGGTTATCAATCCTTTTTGCTCTACATAATTTCTCGCACTAGAATAGCGCCAATGTTCAGGCAAATCAACATACCCACGTTTCACCGGATTATAATGAATATAATCTAACTTTTGTCACATCATCTCTTCATCAATAATTTGTTTAGGATGCGTTCCCTCTTGCCAAAATTGATGTTGGCTATCTGTTTTGTGTTTCACTTTATGAAAAGCTAACTGCTTAAAAAATAAGGATATTTTCTGTTCCGTCAAATAGTCAATGATTCTCCTTGCAGTAAAGGATTTAAAACGTCTTATATGTTCACGATGATTATCACTACTCGCAATGAGATGAAGATGGTTTTCAAGAATGACATATCCATGAATCTGAAAACATTCATTTTCCTGTAAATAAGTCCATGAATCTAATATGATTTGAACAGTGTTGGGGCGTGTAAAAATAGGTAACCAGCCAACAATTGTGCAAGTATGGAAATAAGGTACAGCATTGTCTGTTATGTGATAGCGACTACGCCCCATTGATTTTTTTCCTATTGATTGTTCGACGCGGAGCGTCGAGGAAGGCATTCCCAAACGGAGTTTGGGAACGAGAATACGGATTTGAGAATAGAACGGATTAAGGAATAGTACAACGGATTTGAGAATAGAACGGATTAACGTGAGACAAGGTTTTTTAAAATCCGTTACATTCTAAAATCCGTTGTACTCAATAAGGATTCGTAAGCCATTCCAAAAATCTCACAATTATCGATTCGTCATGAGTAACAACAGTAAGATTTTCTGAAGGCTGTTCTACACTTATCACTTCTTGGAATACTATTTTTTCCCCATCATAAATCTCTTCATTATTTGTTATGTTAAAAAGAGACGGCTTACATTTAATCTCTTCCTTATCTAGTGTCCATCCGGAAACACTTCCAAAGCTAAAGCGTTGGACTCCAAGAGGCTCATTTTTTGGAGTCCAACGCTTCCGCTTTGGGATTTTTAAAGCCGTTTCCGGATGGACACTATCTATTATTTGGAAAGGATCAGATTGATCACCCGCTTTCGCCTTTTTGATAGCAGCACTGATGGTTTGACAATTTCCCGTTGGTGAAACCACTATAGTCATCGCCAACGTCAAAATCGTTTCAAGACGTTTTACCACTTCCGCCGCTTTTTCTGGGCGCTGTCTCGGATTTTCTTCCTTACAATGGCACAGTAAATCAAACAATTCTGGCGGCGCATCCGATAAACGACGTGGATTCAAAGTGCGCGGACTTTCATTTGTCATTAACCGATACAAAGTTGCCCCAAAAGCATAGAAATCGCTTTTCGCCCCTGGCTTGCCATAGCATTCCTCCCCCATTTGCTCAGGCGGCGCATATAATAATGTCCCCATTATCGCCTGTCCAAATTGCGTCATACCAGCAGTTGTACGGCGCGACATCGCCTCTTGTCGCAACGAAGTCGCCACCCGTGCCAGCCCAAAATCAATAATTTTAACTATTAACCCCGTTGCTGTTTGTTTAAATAACAGATTAGCGGGCTTTAAATCAAGGTGATAAATCTCTTTCTCATGCGCCACTTGTAGCCCTTTCGCAATTTCGATGCCCACCGCAATACCCGTCGAAACATCAAACGCGCCATGCTGGGCTAACCAAATTTCACCATCTAAGGCACCCTCAATATACTCGCTCACAAAATAAGGGCGTTCCTGTCGATGGGCATCGACATAACCACAATCCAATGGCGCTGGCACATACGCGCCCGCCACCTGACGCATCA
>JAOZSV010000440.1 GCA_029939505.1 Thiotrichaceae bacterium
TTAACGATAGAAAACATTCGACATGGCATTTCCAATATGCGTAATCCGGTATTGGCTTCTCATGCGATTCATTTATTGCCCTACCGAGGGCTGGGTACGGGTATTCGTAGAGCGATTAAAGCCTGGCAAGATATTGATTTAATTGAAGATAAGGATGGAAATCAATTTAAAGCGATTATTAGCCGACAATAGTAATAGGGTGGGCAATGTCAGTGCAACACCATCATCATTTTTAAGAGATAAACCCATGAAACAGTTCACATTAATGATTTTTTTCCTGACGGGCATCAACGTCGCGTATGCCCAAACCACGCTACTCTTTCCCACTACCGAAGCGGAAATCGTTCAAGCACTCACACCAAAACCCGATTCTCAGCAGCGTCAACGAAAAGGATTTGGTGCAGATAGTAAAGGCTTTGCAGGCATTCGATATGATAATCCCAAAGTGGGTGCTTTAATTTGGTTTGATTTTGATTCGGCAGTGATCAAATCTGAATCTTATTCGCTATTACGCGAATTTGCTAACGCTTTGCAAAGCTTATCTGATGCACAAATTGTTATCGTTGGACATACTGATGATAGTGGCACAGAAGCGTATAATTTAAAGTTATCAGAACGGCGAGCGCGATCAGTGAAAGCGTTTCTGGTTTCTGCTTATGACATTGCAGAAAATCGTTTAACCATCAAAGCGTTTGGTGAAAGCCAACCGATTGAAACCAATGTCACGGAATCAGGGCGAATGAAAAACCGGCGCGTTGAATTTATACGAAACGAGAATTAAGAGCCTAAGTGGACTTTTTAGAAATCCCGTTTTTTTAAAAAAACGGGGTTTCTTGTTATCATTTACCTTTAATATCCAAATTCAGATTAAAGTCAATAAGGCACAAGGTTCATCATGATGAAAGCAACGCTATTATTACGACGTAAGGTAATATATAAGGATGGTCGTATTTTGGAAATGGTTGTTTGGAAATTGCCTACAGCTAACCAGGAACGTCCTCATGCTTTGAAATACCGATTTTATTATGGGCTGGCAGATGGCACTTGTCAGGTGCGTTATGACAATGAACAGGGTAAAGGCGATCACCGCCATTATGATCAACAAGAAGAACCTTATTCGTTTACTGACATTGAAACACTCATAGAAGATTTTCTAAATGATGTTTCTCGCTACAGAGGAGGAAAAATATGACTCAAAAAATACAAATTGCTTTAGGCACGGCTTCCGATGCAGCCAAAGATATTATTGCCGCGTGGCATTGCGCTGAACATGATGAAACTTATATGGGTACGACTGAAAAACTCTATTTTGAAGATTTAGAAACCTTACTGAAGGTATTAACACAACGCCGTTGGCAATTGCTTAAAACGCTACGTCTTGCTGGACCAACTGATACACTGAGTTTATCTCAAATGCTCAATTGGAATGATCGGGAAATACAAACAGATATTAATGAATTAGAACAAAGTGGTTTGATTTTGCGTACATCTATAGATCAGGTTGTTGCCCCTTGGGATGTGATTGAAGCGCAAATGAGATTGGCAGCCTAGCAAGGTTATTTTGACGGGTCGTGTTAGACCTGACAGGTCTTTTCCCAGACAGGCGCGTCAATGCCATTAAGTTAAGTCAGGGCGAACACTTATGTTCGCTCCTACCCACCCTACAACTCAAATTGGAGTCCAACGCTTTAGCTTTGGGCTTTTAATAACTGATGTTACGCAAGATGCTTCCAAGTTCCACCGATTTCATCGGTGGCTATTCACATTTCACCCCGTTGGGGTGAGTTAGTTTCAACCCCCAAGGGGTTAAACATGAATAGCCACCGATGAAATCGGTG
>JAOZSV010000088.1 GCA_029939505.1 Thiotrichaceae bacterium
AATCGGTGGAATTGAGGTGGGTTTCAAATTGGAAGCGCCCTGCGTAACATCAGTTATGAATGCGAATTAAGAGTTGAATTTTTTTTGAAAATGGAGTTCGAGGTTTTAGTTTTTTTTCAAAAAACTAAAACCTCGAAAACGCTTTAGCTTTGGAGTACAACGCTTTAGCTTTGTTGTTTTGGAGTACAACATTAACTTTGTTGCTTTGGAGTACAACGCTTTAGCTTTGTTGCTTTGGTATCCAACATTAACTTTGTTGCTCTGGAGTACAACGCTTTAGCTTTGTCAGCCCGTCCAAAAAACGCCCAAAGCTGAAGCATTGGACTCCTATTTTCACTCTTAATTCGCATTATTCAAAGCATTCATCATTCATCATTAATTAAGTAAAGCATGAATATTTTCAAGCAATTCAGCTTCATTAAATGGCTTACCCAAATAATGATTTATCCCCATTTTTTTAGCCTTATCACGGTGTTTAGTACCTGTGCGCGATGTAATCATAATAATAGGTAAATCTTTAAAGTCTGAACGATTACGCAGTTGAGTTGCTAATTCGTAACCATCCATACGTGGCATTTCTATGTCAAGCAGCATTAAATCAGGTGTATGTTCCTGTAATTGCGCGATAGCATCAAGTCCATCTTTAGCCGTCAATACCTCCATGCCTTGTCGTTTCAGGAAACGTGCAGTTACTTTACGCACTGTAATTGAGTCATCGACTATCATAATCGTCTTGGCGACGGTTTTTTCTTCTTCAATCGTTTCTATGATTGGAGGCGGCGGAGTAACTGCTGTGATATCCACGCGAGTTATGCTTGGCATATCTAAAATCAGCACGACTCGCCCATCACCCAAAATAGTTGCCCCAGCTAACCAACGAATCGCACCCATTTGAGTTCCCACAGATTTCACAACAATTTCTTTACTTCCCTCAATACCATCCACTAATAAAGCCACTCGACGATCAGCAACATGAGCTAACAACATGGGTATCAAAGGAACTTCATCTGAGTTCATTTGAGCAAAACCTAATAATTTCCCCAGATTGAAAATGCGATAATTGTTGTCCATATATTTATAATAATCAACTTCATCGGCTTTGCCAATCACTTCTGCATGGGGAACGCGCATCACGGCATCAATATGATTCATAGGAACAGCCATTGTTTCTTCACCGATATGCACTAACAGGGCTTGCGTAATAGTTAAAGACAGTGGTAGGCGAATATCAAATGTTGTACCCTCGTTAGTTTTTGAATGGATACGCAAACTGCCACCTAACTGTTTGATTTCACTATAAGCCACATCCATACCCACGCCACGCCCTGAAGTGGGAGTCACCTTTTCTGCGGTACTAAAACCATGTTCAAGGACAAATTGCATGAGTTCTTGATCATTAATCACCGTTTCCGGTTTTATCAAACCCCGCTTTTCTGCCTTTTGGCGAATTTTAGACAGATTTAAACCGGCACCGTCATCGCTGAGTTTTATGATCAGTTCTGCGCCTTCCCTAGATAAAGCTATCGTAATTTTAGCTTCACCTGGTTTTCCGGCTTCTTGACGTGTTTTAGCCTCTTCAACTCCGTGATCAATCGCATTTCTGAGCATATGTTCAAGGGGAGCAACGATACGATTGAGAACGGTTCTCTCAAATTCGATATCTTCCCCCTTGATAATAAAATCGACTTTTTTATGTAATTCTCTTGCGGTTAATCGTGCAATGCGTTGAAGACGGGGTGACATTTTTGTAAAGGGTACCATGCGAGTTCGCATGATGCCATCTTGTAACTCTGCCCCGATGCGGGATTGTTGAATTAATAATGAATCGCTTTGCCGTGTCACGTTTTTTAGAGAATCTTGAATACTCGTCAAGTCACTGATGCTTTCCATCAAGCTACGTGATAATTGTTGCATAACGGAAAAGCGATCCAATTCAAGCGGATCAAATTCCTCACCTTCTGCTCCCCTCGTATCACTAAAATGGGAAATAATTTGTGCTTCGGTTTCTATTTCAAAACGCCGTAATTGATCGCGTAGGCGTATCACCGTTTCATCCATTTCGATGAGGTGATTTTTCAGGGTACCTTGCTGTTGTTCAACATGAGCACGAGAGATAGATAATTCGCCTGCCAAATTGGTGAGTTTGTCAATCAGGGTTGCTTTGACACGAATTCGATCCTCAGCATTGTCTGCGACATCAGCTTCTTTTTCAAGCAGTTTCTCAAGTTTTCTCGGTTTTGAACGCTCTATCGTTTTTTGATTCTCTATCCCTGGAGATTTAATAGGGGGATATTCCTGCTCTTCTTCACTTTCGAGGGCGGCGTTGATTTGCTTAATCAAATCTTCTGGCATGTCCAATGGAACATTTGAACGTATTGCAGCGAGCATAGCAGCCAATTCATCTACACTGTTTTGTATAATCTCCTGTAATTTAGGGTTTGTTTGAGCTATACCGTCAACAATCTGCGTGAGTACCGATTCTAAGTGGTGACTCAGTTCGCCAATAGGCGCAATTTCCACCATACGAGCCCCACCTTTGAGGGTATGCAGCTCACGTTGTAATTCCTTCATCAACTGCATATTTTTAGGTGCAGCTGTCCAGCGTTCTAGCAGAATTTGGGTATTTTCGAGAATTTCATCCGCTTCATCGAAAAAGAGTTCCTTGAATTCATTAGTTGAATCATCATCTTCTTCTTCCTCAATAATTTTTGTTTCGTCATCAGATAGTTCAAATTCATCCGTTAAATCTTCTTCATTCCCAATTTCATTTTCATTCCCAATTTCATCCCCAATAATTTTTGTTTCGTCATCAGGTACTTCAAATTCATTTATTGAATCTTCTTCATCCCCAATAATTTTTGTATTCTCATTTGAATCAGGTGCGACAAATTCTTCTATTGATTCTATTCCTTCAGAATCGGTAATCATTTCAAAATCATCTGGTAAATCAACGGTTTCTAGTTCAAAATCCTCTGGTAATTTAACGTTTTCTAAATCCTCAAAATCGTTAGATTCCATGTTTAATTCTTCTAAACCGTCGAATCCAGTGTCCAGCGTACTGTCAAAAATTTCTTCTTCAGAAGCTAATTCATCTTTGGTTAATTCATTCGTTTCAAACGCATTCTCAATATCATCTCCAGTGTCCAGCGTACGGTCAAAAATCTCTTCTTCAGAACCTAAATCTAATTCATCTTTGGTTAATTCATTCGTTTCAAACGCATTCTCAATATCATCCTTCGTTTCTAAAAACTCATTTTCAGGAAGAATTTCAGGAAAAGGGTTCTCTTTTGATGATTCTGGTTCTAAAGGTGTCTCCTCTATTATCTGGAATTTTTCACTCTCTTGTAAAGTTTCAACTTGAGCAGATGGGGCCTCTTCTGTTTTACCATTTGGCGGATCAAAATCACCCAGACTTTGACCATTAGTCTTTAGAAAATAATCCACTTGTGAAATCAGGAGAAGAATTTCATAAGGTACAGATTGATTATGCTGAAACTGTTCAAGCAAACTGGGCAATATCTTTTCAACTTGCACAATCAGCCATAACAAGTCGTCATTAACTGACAACGTGCCATCAAGAACCCGATTGAACAGAATTTCAAAACGCCAACCGAGTTCTCCAATAAGGGTCGCTCCCACCAATCGCCCACTGCCTTTCATCGTATGAAAGCAGCGTCGTAAGGTGTTCAGGGAATCAACGTTTGTATGATCATCTTTCCACGTCTTGAAGTGGGTAATAATTTCTGTTTGAATTTCCCCAATTTCTTCAAAGAAGATTTCAATAATCTCTTCGTCTATTTCTGAACTCGGTATTTGTTCTGGAATATCAAGCAATTGCATATCAGTTACCCGTTATCAGTGACAACTGCCGCTCTGCCACATTGAGAATATCATCTGCATCCATAGGATTACCCGCCAGCGTGTCTAAATAAAGTTCAATAGCAATGAGTACATCTGCTAAAGCCTTTTGTTTCTCTTCCGCTGGCACCGTGGATTCTTTTATAAAGACTTTCTCTATATATTTATTACACTGTGCTAACAGTTTGGCTGCTTTATTATGAGATAAAACCGCTAAAAAACCTTCCACTTGTTTAAGACGAGCAGGGACATCTAACAAATCGTCATCTTGTTCGTTTGTGTCAATAAAAGTCACTAAAGGCTGAATCACTTGAGCCAATTCTATTTTCGCCTCGTTCACAACGACACTGAGTATAATACCAAATTGAGGCGTTTCCGAAAATTCAGTCGTTTGTTGTAAGCGTTGTTTTGCATGTACACCCTGTACACCCAAAATATCTACGGCACCATAGATTTTTAACAGTGCATTGGCCATGTCGAGTAATATTGGAAAATCGGGTTGTTGACGACCTTCGCTTATCTCAAGAATCAGGGCGGCTTGTTTTAATATAGATTGACGTTGTACATTTAATCCAAGCATTCCCAATGTGTTTGCCATTGAACGCAATATTGTGACTAAGGAACTGAGTTCTGTTACAGAGGGATTATCTGCCCGATTAAATATATCCAAAGTTTCTTCTACACGGGAAAATTCATCTTTCAGCAGGGTGACAACAATCTTCATTAGTTCAATATCAGGTCCTGCAAACATCAATTTCGCCGCCGCTAAAGTGTTTTTATTGGGTAAATAATCATTGAGTTGATAAGTCTTTTTTACCGCAGTAATTTGTTTTCCTTTAGAGCGAGCAAGGGCAGCAAAGTAGAGCAAATTGATCAATAATGCTTTTGGGGGGGCGACATGTAAAGCCGCTTGTCCATGTTGTACCACTTGATTTATCAGTGCATCCAATTGTTTCAATAGGCTAAGAATTGACTTGTTTATTACTATACCTTTTTGCAGTAGAGCTTCTATAATCCCTTCGGTTACCCACCACACTTTATTTATAGGGGTATTACCTGTTGCTTGTTGCAAACGTTGCATCACCGTATAGATAAATTTTAATCCTTCAACAGGCTGGTTAGGCTTTTTTATAATCGCCACTAACCCTTTTTGATAAGCAAGCCGCATTTGTTGCATATATTTCTTTAGTTTCTCATCCGGCAAATTGGCGACTTTTTTATGATGAGGTATGACTATTGATAAATTGGGGGTAAAAAAACTATTCTGGCTCAAGGGTTTTTGTGAACGAAGGAGCCGCAATTTGTTCAACTGTGGCAACAAGGCGAGAGGTATATCATGTTGAACAATGGCAAGATGATCCAAGTAATTGGGTAATTGAATTAAAGTCCGCATCAACACGTCATAAGTTGATTCATTGTTTTCAATTCGCCCTTCTAGCAAGGATTTAATAGTCAATTCAAGTTCTTGGACTAACAATGCTGCGGTTTGTAATTCCAGTACTTTAAGTGCGCCATTTATTTCGTGCAGCCAGTTGACACATTGTTGCAAAGGTGCTGTATCACTCGGATATTCTACAAACTGCTCTAATGTTTGGCGCGTTTGTTTAAGACTTTCGTCAATTGTGGCTTTTACCCAAGTTAGGGCGGAATACTTCATTTTAGTTTTTCAGTTGTCTGTTTGATGAACCTATCTATCCCATTCCACTATTATTTAATTAATAACGACAAGGATTATTTGTAATTACTCAGCCGTTGTTAGCTCAGTTAAACAACTCAGTCTGCTTTATCAGTCTGCTTTAGCAGACTATTCGAGGCTAAAGTTTTTTAAAGAAAAAACTTTAGCCTCGAATGCTTTCAGCCTTGAAATTGATTTCAAGGCAGAGTAGTTACGATTATTTATAATAAAGGATAAATTAAAAATCTTTTATAAATCAAAAAGTTAATAAAAAACAGCGTATCCTTTTTTGTAACTACTCAGCCCCTCGTTCCCAAGCTCCAGCTCTCATCGTTATACACCAGTTTTTAAGTCATTGATTTTATTGTAGGGTGTATAAGCGATAGCGTCATACACCAAACCACGAAGAAGGTGGATGACGCGACGCTTATCCACCCGACATTTAGCCATTTTTGACTTGTGTATAACGATGAGAGCTCCAGCTTGGGAACGAGGTGTGGGGTGAAATTGATTTCAAGGCTGAGTAGTTACCCTTTTTTATAAATAATCCTTATCGTTTTCGAGGCTAAAGTTTTTTCGTTAAAAAAACTTTAGCCTCGAATTGTGTTTGGGTTAAATATTAGTATGGTTCATTTAGCCAGTTGGATTCCAAAAAATCCAAAGCTAAAGCGTTTTCGAGGTTTTAGTTTTTTGAAAAGAAACTAAAACCTCGAACTCCAAAAAATCCAAAGCTAAAGCGTTGAACTCCATTTGAGGCTAAAGTTTTTCTTCAAAAAACTTTAGCCTCAAAATTACTCCAAAATTTCAACTCTTCATTAATTTCAACTCTTCATTCGCATTATCAATATCACTGAATGGAATCGCTCAATTTATCAATGGCTTGTTGATCATCTATAGGCAATTTGAAACCGGTCACGGACTTTTTCAATTCATCGGCTAATGTTCCTAACCGCTCAATAGCTGCTGCGGTTTCATTAGTTCCATTTGAGGTTTGAGTCGTTATTTCTTGAATAATTGTCATCGTTCCCGATATATTTGAGGCGACAGCGGCTTGTGTGCGCGATGTTTGTGATATATTTTCAATTTGTTCGGCTAATTGTACTGATACTTGTTCAATCTCTTTCAGAGCTTCTCCCGCTCTTTCTGTAATTTTAGCACCAGACACCACTCCTGAAGTGCTTTGTTCCATTGAATTAACGGCTTCATTCGTATCGCCTTGAATCGTTTTCACTAGCGCGTCGATTTGTTTTGTGGCATTACTTGAGCGTTCCGCTAATCGCTGAATTTCGTCGGCGACAACCGCAAATCCACGTCCAGATTCTCCCGCCATTGCGGCTTGAATCGCTGCATTCAATGCGAGAATATTGGTTTGATCGGCAATATCATCAATCAAGCCGACAATATCCCCAATTTCTTGGGCGCTTTCACCTAAACGTTTTATCCGTTTTGACGTTTCTTGAACTTGCTCACGAATAATGTCCATCCCAGCAATCGTGTCTCGCACGGCTTTTGCACCTTTACTGGCAATGTTCACCGATTTTTTAGCCACATCTGTTGATTCTATGGCATTCGCGGAAACTTTTTTCACTGAATTAGCCATGCCGATCATGGCTTGTCCTGCTTTTGTAATCTGTTGTGCTTGCCGCTCACTGGCTTGGATTAATTGTGTTGCTGTATTCCGCGTACTTTGTGCCGAACCTGTGACTTGCACCGCGGTTTTGTTAATGCTAATGACCAAATCTCGCAGGGCTTCAATTGAAAAATTGATAGCATCTGCTATCGCGCCTGTAAAATCTTCGGTAACCGTTGCATTGATGGTTAAATCGCCATCGGCTAATTCAGAAATTTCACTGAGCAAACGCAAAATGGCTTCTTGATTACGTTGATTACTCTTCTCTGTTTCATCTAAACGCTGTTTTGTTTCTTGAGTTCGTACTTGATTGATGCGAATTATGAGATAACCGAATACTAAAAACAAAACCAGTTCAACCAGTGCTAATACATTGCCCAAAAATTCTGAAATAAAACGTTGTTGGGATGTTTTAACATAAGCCACCTGAAGTTTTTCGATATTTTCCAAGATTAATGGATTGAGTTCCATAATGACTTGTAAGGCATCTTTAGCTTTATACAATTCATCCGATTTTTCGATGAAAAAATCAATTTTGTCAATGCGCTCATTAAACAAAGTTGACAGTTCTTCAATAACGTCTTTTGCGGCTTTTGAAGAGACAGGTGGAATATTGACAGGCATATTTTCTTCGCTGCCTGACGTTAAAATGGCCAAAGCATCACCAAACTGATTGATAGCTTCATCTACTTGTCCCCGTGCGCTTATTGCTTCATCTGGATCATTGAGAAATGATTTTCTAATATTATACGCGATACGTTCAAGCCACAATAACTGATGAGTCGCTAGAGACATTTGACTTGGAGTGGCTTCACCTGAAGCCATTGCCTCTATCATTTGGTTAGTTTTATTTACCAGATCAACCGTCACATCTTTCAGTTCTTTAAGTTCACTGTAAAGACGAGTCACGGCTTCTTGAGTCTTTAATAGTTTCTGAATACTCTTTTGAGTGTTGTTTTCTGCATTTGCCCATAATTGGGTTAATGTCTTTAAAGCAGTTGTGGCTTGTGGGGGTGTACCCGGCATTCCAGACACAGGATTGCCTTGAGTCAGCTTTTCTAAGAGTATATTATACTCGTCCAGAGATTGAGCAAGACGGTCAAAACCGGATTTGTTTCCTCTTGCAGCTAGCGATGCGTGTTGAGTGATTTGTTGCGAGAGTAAACGTAGTTTAGCAACATATCTTAGGTACTCTTCATCATACTTGTTGTCTCTTGCAACAAGGGTAAAAGTGGCAACCATTAATCCGAATGACAACAGTAATACGATTATGAAGGCAATTAGCCATGTATTTGTCGTCGCAAGTGTTTTTAAAGACAATTTCATATCAGTTATCAAATATTCGTTTTCAGTGAACAGTTATCAGTTTTCTTTGAACAATTATCAGTTTTCTTTACAAACTTTGTAACTACTCAGTTTTGAAATTAATTTCAATGCTGAAAGCTAAAGTCTCCTAAAGGAGACTGAAAAAATGACTGGCTTTAGCTGTTAGCCTTGAAATTGATTTCAAGGCTGAGTAGTTACCAATATTATAAAAAGGTAACTACTCAGGTAGTGCCTCATTGTAATAAGTACATTCAAGGTTTGAGTTTTTTTGAAGAAAAACTCAAACCTCGAACTGAATTTAGGAATGATAATTCAATAATACCCGACGAGGTTTTAGTCTTCAAAAAAAACTCAAATCAAATTTCGGAAATTATTAAAGCCTCATTAACGAAAATTTTAAAGGGCGGCTTTGAGAAATAATTCACTCTGAGCCAGTGTGTGCATATCAAATACTGTCCAAGTCTTCTTTTCATTTGTAAAAGCCCCCTTCGCATAAGGGACAAGCCAAGCGTGTTCGCAAGGTATATCTAAATCTCTTAGATGTTCAGGAAAATGTTTGATGCCAAATACTTCATCAACCAGTAATCCCGCTGAATGTCCAGCTTGGTTAATAATTAATAGGCGTGTGTGCCTTTCTATGGTAATGGGTTTGCCTTCTATACATCCTTTTAAATCAATAACTGGTAATAGTAGCCCACGTATATTAGCCAGTCCTTTAACCCATGATTTTGCGCCAGGCACTTTCGCTAATCGTCCGTTAAAAGGAAGAATCTCACTTATTTCATTCAGTTGTGTGATTAAATTATTATTTGTAAGCCTAAAGGCAACCCCCCGCCAGAGTTGTTCTACTTTTTCGTGACGTGGCAATCCTTTTGCTCTTTGTTTGGCCCGTTGCGAGAGTTCTTGTAGCCATTGATAAGGCGATTGTGCTAACATTTTTTTCCTAATTTATAAATTCTTTAACTGTTTCTAGTAATTTTTCCTCTTTAACAGGCTTCACTAAAAAGGCTTTAGCACCTTGCATCAAGCCCCAAGCGATGTCACTTTCCATACTTTTGGAAGAGATAATGACGACAGGTATGGAACCCATCTCTTGACTTTTAGTTATCTTGCGAGTGGCTTGAAAACCATTTAAACCAGGCATAACGACATCCATGAGTATTAAGTTGGGCAGAATTTCTTTTGCCTTTTCTATGCCCTCTTCACCACTGATCGCTTGACTGGTTTGATAACCATGTCCTTCCAACATTTTTTTAAAGAGGTAGGCATCCGTTTTTGAATCCTCTACTATTAATATATGCGCCATACCGATACATTTTTTGATTAATAAAGTTATTGAAAAGCAATAAAGTTATTAACTTGCGTTAAATAAAACGGGGGTATCTCCCACAAGGGACTTCAACAAGATGTTGAAAGCCCCAGCTATATAATACTTAAATAAAAAATCTTAGGCATTTTCACCTATTTTGCCAGAGGAATGTGGTGAATAAAAGCTGATGAAGGTTTCGAGGTTTAAATTTTTTTAAAGAAAAAACTTAAACCTCGAAAGGATTCCTGGATCAAATGCCACGATTGAACAGGATTCGAGGTTTAAGTTTTTTGAAGAAAAACTTAAACCTCGAATGCTCTCTCGCTACTTGTCAATCGTTTTACGGTGAAAATCGCTATCCACCAGCTTTCATATCGCCATAATAGACGATTGAGGTTCTTGCAAAACTCTGAACACACGAGATTTAAGCGATTTTTTTCAAAAATCGGATTTCTAAGGCTAAAAACAGTTTTGCAAGAGCCTCAATTGTCTCTGGCAAAGATTCGGCCTAAGCCAAACCTTTACCAGAAACCTTTGGGTAAATTCCATTATTTTTAATCGCTGACTTGGGGATGTAGCAGCTTTGTTCTGGTTTTTTTCTTGATTTGAAATTTAAAAAAATGCTATGGGATTTAACAGTTTCCCAGTCACTTTGATGTCCTAACTTAGTCCACCTTGGGTTCTTTCAACTTCTATTTCTCATTTTACCAAGCACGGACTGTTTGAGGCTAATATGTCAACTTTCTCTCTGAATTAGCTTGTTTAGTTTATAATCTAATGTGTGGCTTCTTTGACATCCAGCACATAAGCTTTTATGGTATTCAATAATTCTTCGCGTGTAAAAGGTTTTGTCATATAATGTTCAGCACCAACAATTCGACCACGGGCTCGTTCAAATAAACCATCTTTACTGGATAACATTACAACAGGCGTATTTTTAAATGCTTGATTATTTTTTATCAAGGCACAGGTTTGATAACCATCAAGACGGGGCATCATTATATCAACAAATATAATATTTGGTTGATGTTCTATTACTTTTGATAATGATTCAAACCCATCTGTTGCTGTAACGACTTTACAGCCAGCTTTTTTCAATAGTGTCTCGGCGGTACGCCGAATAACCTTACTGTCATCTATAACGACAACTTTAACACCTTCAAAACGGGGTTCGCTACTCATAATTTTTCAGTGATCAGTTTCAATGGTTCGGATCGTTTTTAAAATTTAGGCGGGCTTAACATCTTAACTCATTGAAATTGAAACATTTTATCATCTCAAATCAAAAATATTTTACAATCAGTGAAAAAAAATTTCCTAACCAAAAAAATTGTCCTAACCATTGAATTTAATATTTTTGATATTCGCCGTTCAAATTGATTTGGAAGACGATAATTGACAGATTGGTACATTCTACCTTAAACTACAGAACTTTTCAACAAACAGTCTTAAATTATAATTTTTTATCAGTAAACGCAAACGCTTGTCAATCACATTAATAATTAATAATTAATAATTATGGATTACCAATCTTTAAATCCTGTTCCACATCTTACCACAGTATTGCCGTTGGAGGTTCTTCAGAGTCATTTACTGGCGCACCAAGCAGAAATTGAACGATGGTTACGTCTTCAATGGCAAGACAGCCCTGCCCCTTTTTATGCCTCAGTTGATTTGCGTAATGCAGGTTTTAAATTGGCTCCTGTTGATACTAACTTATTCCCTGCGGGCTTTAATAATCTTGATCCTGCAATGATGCCATTATGTGTGCAAGCGTTGCAATCCGCAATTGAACAGTTAGATGTGGGTGCTCGCGGCGTGTTATTGATACCTGAAAATCATACCCGCAATCTTTACTATTTGGAAAGTTTAGCCACTTTATATGATATTCTGCAAAAAGCGGGTTATGAAGTGCATATTGGATCGATGTTGCCCGATTTAGATACACCACAAACAATTACCCTCCCTTCTAAACGACAATTGCTACTAGAGCCTTTAATTCGAGAGAAGCATTGTCTCAGCGTCAAAAATTTTGTACCTTGTCTTGTGCTGCTTAATAATGATTTATCCTCAGGGCGACCATCCATTCTTGAAGATATTCAACAAGAAATTATACCACCGCTACATCTGGGATGGTATTCACGTTTAAAGTCTTCTCATTTTACTTATTATAGTCAAGTGGCTAAAGAATTTTCTAAGCAAGTAGATATAGATTCTTGGTTAATTGATCCCCTCTTTAGAAATTGTGGGGAAATTAATTTCATGAAAAAAGAAGGTTATGAATGTTTAGCTGACAATGTCAATGTATTATTGAATGCCATACAACGTAAATATACCGAATATGATCTGCCTCACAAACCTTTTGTGATAATCAAAGCTGATGCGGGTAGCTATGGTATGGGTGTGATGACGATACATAGTGTTGATGATATATTTGCATTTAACCGTAAACAACGTACTCGTATGTCGAAAACTAAGGAGGGTAAGTCTATCCGTAAAATTATATTACAGGAAGGGGTTTATACCTTTGAAACTTTGGGAAAACTTAAAGCCGTCGCAGAGCCAGTTGTGTATATGATAGATCATTTTGTCGTTGGTGGTTTTTATCGTGTTCACACGAAACGCGGTGTCAACGAAAATCTGAACGCACCTGGTATGCACTTTGAACCTTTACCTTTTGTCAATTCATGTATTACCCCTGATCTTTGTCAAGCAGCTAATGCTTACCCTAATCGTTTTTATGCTTATGGTGTTGTTGCTCGTTTGGCATTATTGGCTGCTGCCCGCGAACTTCATCATGAATACTGAATTTTTGTTAGACTTGACAGTCATCATAAGTTGATGAAAATTTCAATATTATTAAAAAATAACAAGACAGTATAGATATTAAATGCTATTATCTACATAAGAATGTAAAATTAGCATGAGATAAGAAAGGGAAGAAAGCTACACTTCAAAGACTGACAATTTGGTGCTTGAGCCTTTAAAAAAGCATGATCAGATCAAAAAACCAAATTTGGGTTTCGAGGCAAAAGTTTTCGCGGAGCGAAAACTTTTGCCTCGAAACGTGTTAAGCGTGGATTGTTTCAATCTTCAAATGGGATGTTAATAAATGCAGATTGCAATGGTGCAATTGGTATTGCTAGAAAAGTAGTCGGTGATTTGGCATTAAAGCCAATAATCGATAAGAGCATTGCGTTAATGCCAAGATATAGTCATTAAAAATATAGACATTTATGGACATGTCATCTTATTGTAGCCAGCCGATTGAGAAATTTGATGATTTTTTTGATTTAGGCGTTGACAATTTCTGTTTCCATGAGAAATTAGATGTCATTGGATTAATTAATCCATTCGAGGTTTAAGTTTTTTTTCAAAAAACTTAAACCTCGAAATCAGCTCAAGAGTGGTTAGCCTTCCACGTTAATAAAAATGGGTTTAGCTACGCTGAACAAAGCCTGAGCGATTAAGTAACTCCAAACTTTCATTAGGTGAGGAGATAAAGGGCTGATACTCCCTAGTTCACATCTGTTAAAATGTTACCTCATTTATTAACATGTTAATATTTGTCAATAAAAATGTTATCTTCCATCGTCTTTCATAACTTCTGCACTATTCACAAATTTATGTCTGCCATTACTTCTCAAAAAAAAGAGATTCAAATTGTTGAGAAAGTCACTTGCTATGAAGGTTTTTTTAAATTAATCCGTTATCGCCTTAAACACACATTATTTGCAGGGGGATGGAGTGATGAATTATTGCGTGAGGTGCTGGAGCGTGGTCATGCTGCCGCTATTTTGCCTTACGATCCTGAAAGTGAGCAAATTGTGATGATTGAACAATTTCGCCCTGGGGCTATAGGATATGCAAGTGGTGCTTGGCTATGGGAAATTGTCGCTGGTATTTTGGAGCCAGAGGAAAGTCCTAGCGAAGTTGTTTATAGAGAAGTTATAGAAGAAATGGGTTGCCCTGTTTCTGATATTATTCATATCTGTGATTTTTTTGTGAGTCCAGGTAGTACAACTGAAACGACTGCCCTTTTTTGTGGGCGGGTTGATGCGACTAAGGCAAATGGTATTCATGGTGTCGCCTCAGAAAATGAGGATATTCAAGTACATGTTGTATCTTATGCCACCGCATTGGAAATGTTACAAGCTAACAAAATCCATTTTGCGCCAGCTATTATCGCGCTACAATGGTTAGCTTTACATCGTGATGAAGTTAAAGCACGTTGGAGAGTTGATTAATTATTATACGGATTGCTTTTGAGGCGAAAGTTTTTGTCACTACTCAGCCTTGAAATGCGAATTAAGTCATTAATTTTTTTTCAGAGGTTAAAAATGTCAAATGATCCGAATGGAGATGTCTGTCAAGCAAAATTACAACATCTTGGGTCTTTAGCATTAGAAGTTGTTGAAGCACTCTTGACTGATACAGAAACCCCTATTGATACTCGATTAAGCACCGCTTTTAGAATTGTTGAAATCTGCGCGATGGGTTCAAGTAAAGACCTTGAAAAAGTTATTGTTGGTAGTATTGAAAAAAACGCGCAGAATATTCAAGGAAACTCCACTAGATTAGAATCTCTGGAGGAACTTTTAAAGGCGGGGAGTATCAATATAAAGCCTGAAAACGGCATAGTTTAGCCAAGCAATAATATTAATGAGAAAACTTATGAATTTGTTCCGTGCAGGTTCTGAAACCGCACTAAATTCAACGTTGCAATTTCGCCAATTCGCTTTTAATTTGCGGATAAAGGGTTAGCTTTAGTAGGGGACATTTTTTCATAAGTATTTTCGAGGCTTACCGTTTTTTCAATAGCGGCGAGGGAGCTAACGCCCCTGTTGCATATAATAATACAATAAACCAGTTGCCAAAGTGGCCATATTTTCGTTTTAAAATTAAAATAGTTTAAGCCCCTATTTTAAACAGTTTCCCTATTTCACTGAGCAGAAAAACTCTCGCATCTAAATTGGGTTAATTCATTAATTTTTTTCAGAGGTTAAAAATGTCAAATGATCTGAATGGAGCAATTTGTCAAGCAAAATTACAACATCTTGGTGCTTTAGCATTGGATGTTGTTGAAGCACTCTTGACTGATACAGAAACTCCTATTGAAACTCGATTAGGCACCGCTTTTAGAATTGTTGAAATGTGCGCGATGGGATCAAACAAAGATCTTGAGAAAATTATCATTGGTAGTATTGAAAAAAACGCGCAGAATATTCAAGGAAACTCCACTAGATTAGGCTCTCTGGAGGAACTTTTAAAGGCAGGGAGTATAAATATAAAGCCTGAATGCATAATTCAACCAAGCAATACGATTAATGAAAAAAATTATGAATTTGTTCGTTGACGTACTTGTTTTGAAACCATAATTATCGTGCGATGCAGAAGTTTTGCCTCGCTGATATTAGAATCAACGTGGCCATTTTGCCAATTCGCGTTTAATTCGCAGGTTTAAAAAAATAAGCTAAGTAGGTGGGCAAGGTAAGGTCTTTTTCGTGCAACGGCATCTGAGGCTACTCAGCTAAGTAGAGTGGGCAAGGTCTTTTTCGTGCAACGGCATCTGAGACCGACAGTTGCACCAAAAGGACTTGGCCCACTCTACAAAAAACTGTTGCGACGCGGAGCGTTGCAGGACGCAGAGCGTCCATGAATGCGCTAGAGCTCTCATCGTTAGTCACAAGCATTTAAGTATTTGATTTAAATGGTTTTTTCGTAGGGTGGGTAGAGCGAGAGCGAAACCCACCGAACCGCCAAAAATGGTGCGTTTCACTCTACCCACCCGACTTTTGACGATTTTTGACTTATGTATAACGATGAGAGCTAGAGCTTAGTAGTTACGTTTCGACTTTATTTGAGGTTCAAGCATTTTGACTAACTTAAACCTCGAAACTTTGGTTATGCAGAAGACTAAACTTTAGGAATCCCTTGCGGAAAGGTTTGCTTAACCATCAACGGGCGCATTGCGTGCAGAAGGTTTTGATAAATATCTTTATGCGCTCGTTCCTCATCAGTAAGCAAGGCTTTTACATGTTCACGCTGAGTAGGCGCGGTAAAACAAGCAGGGCAATTATCCTGAATCAGGGGCAAATCTGCGGCTTTTGCAAAATCAGCCATTTGTCTCTCACGCGCATAGACTAAGGGGCGAATAATCCGCACATCACCTGTCTTATTAGTATAATGCGCCTTCATCGTTTGTAAACGCCCACTATAGAGTGCCGACATTAAAAAACTTTCGGCTAAATCATCAAGATGTTGTGCCAATGCAAGCACATTATAGCCTTCTTTACGGGCAGTTGTGTACATAATACCCCGTTTCATCCTTGCACAGTAGGCACAAAAAGATTTGCCCTGCAAATGTTGCTGTGCCTCCTGCATAATAGGTTGTCTTCTGTAAAAATAGTTTATTCCTAATTCTGCTAAATACGTTTTTAGTGGTGAGGGATCAAAACCGGGAATTTGAGGATCAACCGTGATAGCTCCCAATTCAAAGCGTATAGGTGCGTAACGTTGTAAATGTGCTAGAATATGCAGCAGAGAGAGGGAATCCTTACCACCCGATAAACCTAATAATACATAATCGTTGTGTTTAATCATGGCATAATCAGCAATAGCCCGTCCAACATGGCGCAAAAGTGATTTAGGTATTTTTTTTATCATATCGTTAAAATTTAATAAACTTGTTTAAAATCAAACAATTAAAATTTAATTTTGGGTAATTTTGGAATCCAACGCTTCAGCATTGGGCGTTTTTTGGAGTCCATTCGAGGTTTTAGTTTTTTGAAGAAAAACTAAAACCTCGAAACCTTTAGATTTGGGCGTTTTTTGGAGTTCAACGCTTCAGCTTTGGACTCTAAAATGTTGGACTCCAAAATGAACAAAAGCTAAAGCATTCGAGGTTTGAGTTTTTAAATGATGTTACGCAGGGTTCTTCTAATTCAAATTCCACCGATTTCATCGGTGGAATTTGGCAGAATTTGGAAACACCTTGCGTAACATCAGTTTTTAAAAGAAAAACTCAATTCGAGGCGAAAGTTTTTTCTTTAAAAAAAACTAAAACCTCGAATGTACTCCAAAATGACGAGGCTAAAATTTTTTTAGCCTCGAAACCTGAACCTCAAGTAGAATTAATAACTGATCGAGGTTTTCGTTTTTCGAGGTTTTCGTTTTTTGAAAAAAACGAAAACCTCGAATTCAAAAAACGAAAACCTCGAACTGGAGAATATTATGATTGGTTTCGGCGATTTTACTATTTTTGTCCTTATTTTCTTAATTTTAGCGGTATTATTAGTCTTTATGGGTGTCAAATCGGTACCCCAAGGACAGCAATGGACTGTTGAGCGTTTTGGTAAATATACAAAATCTCTTGATCCAGGATTACATCTTATCATCCCAGCTATTGATGTGATTAGTAGGAAGTTGAGCATGATGGAAGAGGTGATGGATATTCCTTCTCAAAATGTTATCACAAAAGATAACGCATTGGTGCATGTAGATGGTGTTGTTTTCTATCAAATTATTAATGCCGCACAAGCCGCTTATCAAGTTAGCAATTTAACCAATGCGATATTGAATTTGACGATAACTAATATTCGTAGTGTATTGGGTTCAATGATTTTGGATGAGGCACTTTCTAAACGTGATATTATCAATACACAATTGCTCAAAATAGTAGATGATGCCACTAATCCTTGGGGAGTTAAAGTGCTACGTGTCGAAATCAAGGATATTGCTCCATCCCAAGATTTAATAGATGCAATGGCACGACAGATGAAGGCTGAACGTGAGAAACGCGCTGTCATCTTGGAAGCAGAGGGACAACGGCAGGCTGAAATTTTAGAGGCGGAAGGTGAAAAACAAGCGGTGATTTTAGAAGCAGAGGGGCGTAAAGAAAGTGCTTTCCGTGATGCTGAAGCCAGGGAACGATTTGCACAAGCTGAGGCGAAGGCAACCGAAGTCATTTCGGAAGCGATAAGAAATGGCGAAATGCAAGCCGTGAATTATTTGATAGCCATTAAGTACATGGGAGCTGTCAATAATCTCGCTACTGCTGATAATACAAAGCTGATGTTAATGCCTTTAGAAACATCTGGCGTTATTGGTGCCCTTGCTGGGATTAAAGAGATTATTAAGGCGGGTACTTTCCCCAGATAAGTGCATTCGAGGTTAAGGTTTTTAGAATAAAAACGTTAGCCTCTACTTGATGAATTGGATGAAAATCCACTTTCAAAAATTTGAAAAAAACTTTTCAAAACGGTTGATATATAGTATATGTAGACCTGTATTGATTAATACAGGTTTATATATCAAAAAAAGTATCGGATGATAAATTTATGATTCAAGTTAGTTATTGGCACTGGTGGATGCTGGCAGCGGCATTATTAACACTAGAATTTTTAGCACTAGGCACTTTCGGCTCATTTTTTTTATGGCCAGCTATCGCAGCTGCTATCATCGGTTTTCTGACGCTATTATTTCCTATGCTCAGTCTGGAATATCAAGTGATCATTTTAGGACTGGTTTCAATCGTCAGTGTGTTGGTTGGACGCTTGTATCTCGGTAAATATCCACTGGGTAACGATGAACCCTTTCTTAACCGACGCGGTGCTGAATTAGTCGGGCGTACTTATTACGTCAGCGAAGCTATCGTCAATGGCATAGGTAGAATTGATGTTGATGATGGGAGTTGGTGTGTAGAAGGACCTGATTGTTCCGTTGGTACTCATATTAAAGTGGTCAGTGCGGGCAATGTACGTCTCAAGATAGAACTTTTGTCGAAAAAACAGCAAGTCAAGCCTGTTGGAAAGTTACGAACGATGATAAAAAAGAAAAGTGGATAGGGAAATTTTTGTTAATGATTTAAGATGCTAAAGCGTTGAATTCCAATAATTCAAAGCTGTTGAACTCCAATAAACGCCAATTCTTAAAAGAGTGAAATAATGAATGATTCAGGTATTATTCCTATTAGCCCTAAAGACGCATGGCAAATGTTACAAGATAATCCCAAAGCATTGTTCATTGATATACGCGCAGAAATGGAATACTTATTTATAGGACATCCAAAAGGTGCAATACATGTCGCTTGGATTGACGAGCCTGACTGGAAAATTAATCCACGTTTTGCGACGGATGTGCGAAAAGTGATGTTAGGTGGCATTATTTCTGATTATGAAGATAAAGAACACCAAATAGATGCCGCGCCAGTGCTACTAATTTGTCGTAGTGGACGACGTTCTCTGGAAGCGGGAAAAACCCTTGTTAAGGATGGTTTTACCAATGTTTATAATATCACTGAAGGATTTGAAGGCGCTTTAGATGCGGAACATCATCGCAGCACATTGGGTGGGTGGCGTTTTCATGGATTGCCTTGGGAACAGTGTTAATTTTTTTATAGACGTTCAGATTATTTATCTGAACCTCTATAGATATTAAAAACCCAGTTTCTTGAAAGTGGGTGAAGTTATCTGAAAAACGAGAATTGTTAGCTCTTGACAAATTTAGTATAATGTTTACTCGAACTGTTTAATACTAAAATTATTTTTAAAAGGTGATATTGTGGCAAATTCTGCTCAAGCGAAAAAACGTGCTCGTCAAGCTGAGAAGCATCGTCAACATAATATGAGTCTGCGTTCTAAATTGCGTACTTCTATAAAGAAAGTGGTTAATACAATCACTGCTGGTAATAAAGTTGAAGCACAAGCTGCTTTTAAAATTGCTGAGCCTGTTATAGATGTTATGGTTGGTAAGGGTTTAATTCATCAAAATAAGGCGGCTCGCCATAAAAGTCGCCTTAATGCTCGTATTCTTGCTATGCAATCTTCTTAATGGAAAAAGATAGTTACCTAATCTATGGTATTCCATAGTATGGAACTAACAGAGGGCTGAGAATAATCAGCAGCAGTTAGATAGGTGAATCACACCCTGGGATGTTTGATCCAGTCCCGCAGCGAAGTGGTTAAGTATTAAGGGTAGCGTTCACTAAAAGGTGTACTTAACGTAAAAACCCTATTTAACAGTCTCAAGGATCACTTTACGAACCATAAAGGACGAGCTTAAAGCTATTTGGTCAGTACGATTTCTGTACTGATCACCTTTTCATCACAACCATTAAGACTAACATAATAGTATTTAGTGCTATTGAATTCAATAAAATACGATTAAATCAGTGAATAAACACAATACTGTCGCCTTCGGGCGCGGTATCTTTATCTGTGCATTGGCAAAAATTCAATAGATTTATTTTATGTTCTGCAAGCATAAGT
>JAOZSV010000089.1 GCA_029939505.1 Thiotrichaceae bacterium
TTTTTTTTCAAAGATTTCTTAAACATCTTGGAAACATAGTGCGTAACATCAGTTATTGCTATCAAATCCTGTTTGGGCTCAAGAGATCAATACGGTTAAAGTTGATGTCTTATCGAAAACAAGTTCAAGTTGGGATGGAAAAAATCTACCAGAGTACGAGAAAGGCAAACCAGAAATAACGATTCTAAGGCTCACAATTCCTCCAAATGTACAGTTGCCGCTACATAAACATCCCGTGATCAACGCAGCAGTATTATTAAAAGGAGAACTAACAATCGTGACAGAAGACAAAGAGACATTATATCTCAAAGCGGGAGATTCAATCGTCGAAGTTGTTAATAAATGGCATTATGGAAAAAATGAAGGCAATGAACCAGCAGAATTCATCGTTTTCTATGCTGGTATACAGGGAACACCGATAACTATCAAAAAAACAATTAAAAAATAGATTTCTTGTTCACCAACGCCGTTTATGAATGCATTCCAGGCAGTTTCTCGTTCCCAAATTCTATTTTGGAATGCCTTCCAAGACGCACTGCGTCATATTGTCTGTTTATTGAATATAATATATTGATTTAACAGGAGAAATAAATGCAACACGCCAGACAACCGATGTTTCAAAAATCCGGTTCAACTTATTCTCCAAGAAGAAAACGGATTGAACCACCCACCTATTTCAAACCAAAACCCCCTGACGATTTGAATGAGAGCAACAAACCTGAAATCAAATCTCTTGATAAAATGTAACTACTCAGGTACTGTTCGAGGAACATCGAACACTGTTCTATCTACATTTAGTACAACGGATCCGGGGAGTGAACTAGACCTGACAGGTTTTGGAAACCTGTCAGGTCTGATTCAACATTTAGGTCTGATTCAACATTTAGACCTGACAGGTTTTGGAAACCTGTCAGGTCTGATTCAACATGGTGGAATTTATTTCATGCAAGAACGTCAAGAAAAAACATTGGCGCAACAACAGATAGCCAACAGAATTGTTACGAAAGCGAGATATCGAACAGAATAGTGTATAATAAAAGTTAAAATTTCCGTTCGATGTTTAATTGTCACTACTCAGGGCAACCATAAAGGATTCGAGGCTAAAGTTTTTTCTTTAAAAAAAACTTTAGCCTCGAATGCAGCCTACAATATTCTTATGAAGACTGACGAAAATATTCATCGGGCAATCCCTTGTGGTTGCCCTGATTATGTAGGGGCAATCCTTTATGGTTGCCCTGAGTCGTTATCAAAAAATTTTAGCATACTCAAATGGAAAGGTAAACATGTCTCCACAAGAATTTAACCTGGAAGTCGTTCCTATATTGCCAACGGCTTTAAAACGCCTCGAAGAATTGGCGAATAACTTACGATATAGTTGGAATATTCCAACGAGAATATTGTTTGAACAACTTGATGAAGAATTATGGATTCGGGTTGGACAAAATCCCAAATTATTTTTACGCAATATTGATCAAAAGCATTTACAAAAGGCAGCGACTGATCAGTCATTTCTCAAAAGCTATCGGCAAGTATTGTCCTCTTTTGATGCTTATTGCGATACCAAAGAACGGCGTAATGGTGCTAAAAATTTAGCAAAAAATGCGCTGATTGCTTATTTTTGTGCAGAATACGGTTTTCACGAAAGTTTACCAGTTTATTCAGGCGGTTTGGGTATTTTAGCAGGCGATCATTGCAAAACGGCTAGTGATATGCGTTTGCCTTTTGTCGCTGTGGGTTTGTTTTATAATAAAGGTTATTTTAACCAACAAATTGATGCTGAAGGCCATCAGATTTCCTCATATAATGTCAATAATACACAGTATTTGCCAATAAGCCCTGCACTGAATGATGTGGGTGAAGAAATCTATATTGATGTCAAAATTGCAAAAACACAGGTATTTGCCAAAGCTTGGAAAATACAAGTAGGCCATATTGACCTCTATTTGCTCGACACGAATGTCAGCAAAAACAATGATGATGACCGTGCAATTACTCACCAACTTTACGGCGGTAATGAACATACCCGTATCAAACAAGAAATCGTCTTGGGTATCGGCAGCGTGCGACTGCTCAGAAAACTCAAATTAGCACCCACCATCTGGCATATCAATGAAGGTCATGCGGCCTTTATGATTTTAGAAAGAATACGCGAACTAACAAATAACGGACAAAGTTTTGAAGCCGCGATTGAAGCGGTTTCTGCCAATACGGTATTTACCACCCATACCCCCGTGCCGGCAGGACATGATCACTTTCCACAAGAACTGATAATGAACTATCTGGGTTCTTTCTGTGAACATGATATGAAATTATCCAAAGAAGAGTTTCTCGCACTCGGTTGCCATGCTTACGATGGCGAACATTCCGATTTTAATATGACAACCTTAGCGGTTCAAGGTTCTAAACATTTTAATGGCGTGAGTCGTATTCATGGTCAGGTGTCATCAGAAATCTGTCAAAAATTTTGGCCTGAAATTATTGCCAGCGAAAATCCGATGCGCTATGTCACTAATGGCGTACATGTACCCTCAGTGTTGGCGCGACAATGGAGTGACTTATTTGATAAATCACTTGGAACAGAATGGCCAGAACGTCAACATGATAGCACATTTTGGCAAGGCGTAGAGGATATCCCAGACCAAGAATTTTGGGAAGTGAGACAAACGGTTAAGTCCCGTATGTTGAAAGTGATATGCAATAGCTTGACAGCACAACATTATCAAACTTCTGAAACGCATTTAGAGCGTCTGCTGAAATATATTAATCCCAATAATCCCAATATTCTGACAATTGGTTTTGCACGGCGTTTTGCCACTTACAAACGGGCAACCTTGTTATTCAAGGATATGAATCGGTTGCGATCTATTCTCAATAATGTTAAACGACCCGTCGTGTTTATATTTGCGGGTAAAGCGCATCCTGCTGATATACCCGGACAAGATATGCTCAAAGAAATTTACAGGGTCAGTTGTGAACCGGAATTTATGGGCAAGATTCTGCTGGTGCAAGGCTATGATTTGGGTTTATCACGACGTTTAGTCTCAGGAGTCGATGTGTGGTTAAATAATCCGGTATATCCTCAAGAAGCCAGCGGTACATCTGGCATGAAAGCCGGTATCAATGGGGGAATCAATCTGAGTGTGCTTGACGGTTGGTGGCCTGAAAGTTATGACGGAAGCAATGGTTGGGCAATAAAACAGTCTCCACTCAATGATGAAAATCAACGTGATTACGATGATGCGAGCAGCTTATATGAAGTTTTGCTTGATGAAGTGATTCCACTTTACTATGAACGGGGGGGGGAAGACTATTCTGAAGGCTGGGTTAAAAAAGCCAAACGTTCTATGGCAACAATACTTCCGCACTTTAATACCATGCGGATGCTCAATGACTACATCAACAAATTATATCTACCCGCCAGTCGTAAAGGTGAATTGTTGAGACGCGATAATTATGCCAAGGCGCAAGAATTAGCCCATTGGAAAGCGCGTATGAAAACAAAGTGGGCGGATGTACAAGTTCGCCTATTATCTGCACCGCAGGTGCAACAATTATCTTACGGCGAATCAATAAATATACAAGTAGCCGTGCATTTAAATGATTTACAGCCAAATGATGTCACTGTTGAATTATTGCTCTCGCGCAAGATTTATCATCCAGAAATTTTGGTGCCTACTCAGCAATATTTACAGAACATTTCGCCTAGCGAACAGAGTGAAACGGTTTACTATAAGTTTAAGCTAGAACACCCCCTTAACGATAGCGGAGAATATCTCTATCGTTTGAATTTTCAACCCGATTTAAGTGGTGGATTAAGCTATCGCATTCGCGTATTTCCATTTCATGAAATGCTCTCTGAACCGCATGGAATGGGGATGATGCGTTGGATTTAGGAACGTGTACAAAATCACTTCTACAACGTTGTTTCAAACCTGAGACTCGATCATCAAGTTTTTTCGTTACCCAATAAACAGAAATGAGATAGGCGAAATTCATTTAAAAAACGGATTTAAAATCAAAGCGTTAAAAAATATCCGTCTGGAGTCCAACGCTTCAGCTTTGGCGACTTAATAGCACGGCTCCAAAGTTAATGTTGTACTCCAAACGCCCAAAGCTAAAGCGTTGTACTCCAAACGCACAAAGCTAAAGCGTTGTACTCCAAACGCACAAAGCTAAAGCGTTGTACTCCAAGAAACGTCCTTTAGTTATTGTTGGCGAACACGCAGGTTCGCCCCTACAGCCATAGAATACGCGGGGTTTGTAGGGGCAGACCTGTGTGTCTGCCCTTAACTTAATGGCATTGAAGCTGGAGCTTGGGAACGAGGCGGAGTAGTGACAAAAAGATTACCCTATCATTAGGGCAATCTATTGTAATTGCCCGCAACGAGGGGCAAACTAATAATTGCCTCTAACCCGCCACCAGCACGATGACGCAAAATAATATCTCCCCCGTGAGCGCGTGCAATATTTCTAGCGATACTCAATCCCAAGCCTGTGCCACCCGTCGCACGATTGCGAGACTTTTCCAAACGATAAAATGGCTCAAAGACGGTTTCTAAAGCCGCTTTTGGAATGCCCTGCCCTTCATCTGCAACAATCATAAGTAATTGATTTTCCTGTTTTTTAAGAATAATTTTTACCCGCTTACCGTATTTATGGGCATTGTCAATGAGATTGACAAGGCAACGTTTGAGAGATTGGGGATGAGTAGATAACGGCGGAGGCGTATATCCCTGAACAATTGTCACGGCTAATCCCATTTCTTCATAATCTGCTTGCAGACTTTCCAATAAGGCACGAATATCTAAAAGTTGAACCGGTTCAACAATTTCCAATCCCCGCATAAAATCTAAAGTGGCTGCCGTCATGGATTGCATTTCATCCAAATCTCTGATAAAGCTATCGCGGCGTTTTTCATCTTCTAATTGTTCTACTCGTAAACGTAGGCGTGTAAGGGGTGTTTTTAAATCATGGGAAATGGCGGTGAGAATACGGGCGCGATCTTCTAAATAACGGGTGAGTCGCGTTTGCATGAGATTAAAAGCGTGAGCGGCGCGACGTACTTCTGTAGGGCCATTTTCAGAAAGTGGGGGATGATGAATATCTTGCCCCAAATGTTCAGCCGCATTTGCCAAAATGGCTAAAGGGCGGGTGAGCCAGCGTACCGCCCATAGTGATAAACTCAGCACCATGATCAATGATACAGCCAAAGTGAACAATAATCGCCAAGGTGTTATGGCTTTATGAGGATGATGATGTTCAAAACTAACCCAATGACCATCCCGCAATTGTATTTTAGCAAAAAACGGGGGATGAAAACGGGTTTTGAATAAACGACCTATCAAGTGACGAGTGGGTGGTGGGTTGCTCTCAACAATACATAAAGGCTGATCATTTCCTAAATTGCGGTGCAAATTCATCACAATTGACGAAAAAACTGGTGAAGTGGTTTTTCCCCCTAAACACTCAATATTTGAGTTCAAAAAAACCCGTAAACGCAAAGTATTGAGTATGGCAAGAAGTGGTTCCCGTTTTTGATGTGGCAAAGAATCCAATATTTTTACCGTTTCCGTCATACGCAAAATTAATTGTTTTTCTTGGCGTTTAAACTTTTGCTGGTGTTGATTTTGAAAGAGAATAAAAATACTTAACACTTGTGCTAATAATAAACCTGTCAATAGCACTAAAACTAAACGACCAAATAAGGATGAGGGTAAGAGGCGCATTATTAATGGTTTCGAGGTTTGAGTTGTTTGAAAAAAACTCAAATGGTGAATGGTTAATAAATTAATTACTCCCCCAATTTAAGAAAGAAGCCAAAGGAGAGAGATTTGATAGATTGGTGCAATCATTAGATAAAGAAGCACGTCATCTTGCGATAAATAAACATAAGCGTCTGTTAAAGTCAATTTGATATATAGTACAACGAATTGACGAAATAAACGAATTTTTAAACCTTTTCAAAAAACGGGGTTCCTCGACTTAATAGTACAATAGCACAACGGATTAAATAAAAAAACGGCTATAATATCATATAGTTAAAATTAAATCGTCTTGAAACAATTCGTTTATTTCGTCAATTCGTTGTACTACTCAACGCCCAGCGCGTATGAACTAGACAAAAATGTTGAGTGATGGATGGCAAGAATTTACTTAGACTAAACAAAATGGTAAGGTGATGGTAATCAATTTTGTTTATCTTGGTGAAATAAGCCCCTTTTTTTTTTAAAAACTTGTTATTTTTCAAATGACTAAACATTTTTGCTTATTGTCATTCTAATTTTTTCAGGTAGAATGGCGTTGACTTAAATTTTTTTTGAGGTTGAGTTCCTCCCCTTTTTTTGAATAACTCGACTATCAAGTTTTTTAAACGATAACGATAACTACAAGGATTATTTATAAGAAAGGATAGATAAAAAACGATTATAAATCAAAGAGTTAATAAATATTTTCTCGTTTTCTCGTTCCCACGCGCTGGCGTGGGAACGAGAAATCAATTGATCGGGCTATCGCCCGTTATTTCGTTTCAAGGCAGAGTAGAAATTAGCTTCAGCAAGTCAATAGACAAAAATGTTGAGTGATGGATGGCAAGAATTTACTTAGACTAAACAAAATGGTAAGGTGATGGTAATCAATTTTGTTTATCTTGGTGAAATAAGCCCCTTTTTTTTTTAAAAACTTGTTATTTTTCAAATGACTAAACATTTTTGCTTATTGTCATTCTAATTTTTTCAGGTAGAATGGCGTTGACTTAAATTTTTTTTGAGGTTGAGTTCCTCCCCTTTTTTTGAATAACTCGACTATCAAGTTTTTTAAACGATAACGATAACTACAAGGATTATTTATAAGAAAGGATAGATAAAAAACGATTATAAATCAAAGAGTTAATAAATATTTTCTCGTTTTCTCGTTCCCACGCGCTGGCGTGGGAATGCCTACTATAACGCGCTGGCGTTATTCCTCATTTCTTGAAAAGGAGTGACGCTGGCGCGTCACGGTAGGCATTCCCACGCCGGCGCGTGGGAACGAGAAAATGGAGTACAACGCTTTAGCTTTGTTGCTCTGGAGTACAACGCTTTAGCTTTGTCAGCCCATCCAAAAAACGCCCAAAGCTGAAGCGTTGGACTCCATTTTTAACTCTTAATTCGCATTAAATGATTAGCAACATTAATTCAACATGAGATCGAATGATGATTTAACAATTGATAACATTAGGGCAGAGATAAAAAATCGGTCACGTCAATCATCATTGCTCAAGTCGCATTATCGATTCCCTTGAAAATTTTTTTTCAAAAAGGACTTGATATTAAAAAAATGGCCCTTATATAAAGTATATCCCCTATTTACCATCGTAAATTATGAGGGACAGGCGTATAGTTTAGGTCATTGATGCTGTCAGACGACCCAACTATATATAAATACACACATAACTGACTATTATTGGAGAATACTTTTTAAATGATAATCTCAAGACTAAAATGGTGGCAATGAGCTAATTGAGCCTCACATTTTTGTCGTCGTTGCGTCTAAAGATCGAATGATGATTTAACATTCGAGGCTAAAGTTTTTTGAAGAAAAACTCTTAGCCTCGAATTGATAATAAATTTGAGGGCAGAGATAAAAAATCGGTCACGTCAATCATCATTGCTCAAGTCACATTATCAACCACCTTGAAAATTTTTTTTTCAAAAAGGACTTGATATTAAAAAAATGGCCCTTATATAAAGTATATCCCCTATTTACTATCGTAAATTATGAGGGGCAGGCGTATAGTTTAGGTCGTTGACGCTGTCAAACGACCCAACTATATATAAATACACACATAACTGACTATTATTGGAGAATACTTTTTAAATGATAATCTCAAGACTAAAATGGTGGCAATGAGCTAATTGAGCCTCACATTTTTGTCGTCGTTACGTCTAAGTAAATAAGCGAAAATTTTTCGCAGAAAAACAATGATGATTTAACAATTGATAATAAATTTGAGGGCATAAAAAAATCGGTCAATCATCATTGCTCAAGTCACATTATCAATCACCTTGAAAAATTTTTTTTCAAAAAGGACTTGATATTAAAAAAATGGCCCTTATATTAAAGTATATCCCCTATTTACTATCGTAAATTATGAGGGGTAGGCGTATAGTTTAGGTAATTGATGTTGTAATATTACCCAACTATATAAATACTTAACTGACTCTTAATTATTGCACCACCTTGGAGTAAATCTATGACATTAAAAACTCATAATTCACGCGGGCTTAATCTTATTCCGTTAATAGATGAAAAAAATGGTGGGTTGTAACGAAATTCCTACCCACCCTATCCGACTACACTCACTTAATCTTGTTAATCCTTTAATCTGTTTAATCTTGTTCAAAATTTTTAGATTAATCAAGCATAAAATAGGAGAAATTTATGATAAATCAAGTATTTACGTTAAACAGACTCAATAGTCTGTTATGGATATTGTTCTGGGTATTCATGCTCTCAAAGGCAGTGGCGGCTGACCCTGAACCGTTGGTTTCGCAGGAAAATACCAACTGGGAAGTATTTACTAATCGAAGTCATATTACAGAACTTCTTCTGTCAGATGATGGCAAAACGTTGTGGGTAGGCACAACTGGCGGACTTGAACAACGTAATGCAAGCACTGGGCAATTGGTGCAGGTGTTTACGAATCTAAATGGCTTACCAAATAACAATATTAGCGCCTTAGAAAGCGATGGTAACGGTGGGCTGTGGATTGGCACTCTTGACGGTCTAGCCAACCATAGTATCAGTGGTGAATGGACAGTCTATACGAAAGATAATTTTGTGTTGCCCTCAGTTAGGGATCTAGAAAGCGATGGTAACGGTGGGCTGTGGATTAGCAGTGCTGATTATAGTAAGTACCCAAATGATATCGCTCTAACCAACCGCAGTGTTAGTGGTGAATGGACGGTTTACACAAAAGATAATTTGGGGTTACCAGAAGACAACTCTGCTAAAGACTACTTTCGTCCTTATGTACTAGAAAGCGATAGTAGCGGTGGGCTGTGGATTGGGACAGAAGAAGGATACCTAGTCAACCGCAGTCTCAGTGGTGAATGGACGGTTTATAATACAGACAATTCCGGGCTGCCGTTCAACTATATTGGAGATATAGAAAGCGATGATAGTGGGGGGCTGTGGATAGTAGGTGGGACAGCAGAATCTGCTGCTGGCCTAGCTTACCGGAGTGTCAATGGCGAATGGACGGTCGATACGAAAGATAATTCAGGGTTGTTATACAACTATGTTTGTACTCTAGAAAGTGATGGCAACGGTGGGCTGTGGATGAATACCGCAGAGGAATGGTGGGGCTATGATCAGAATCTTACTCACCGGAGTGTCAATGGCGAATGGACGGTTTATACGAAAGACAATTGGGGGTTGCCAAACGACTACTTTCAGACTACAACCTTTTTGCACGATGATAAAGGTGGACTGTGGATTGGGACAGAAAGAGGAGGCCTAGTTTACCGCAGTGTCAGTAGTGAATGGACAGTCTATGATGAAGACTATTCAAGTTTTCCAGATTTGCCAAGCAACGACATTAATGCCATAGAAATTGATAGTAATGGTGAACTGTGGATTGGGACTTATGATGGCCTAGCCAACCGCAGTGTCAGCGGCGAATGGACAGTTTATACAAAATACAATTCGGAGTTGCCAGACAATTCGGTTAACGTTCTAGAAAGCGATAGTAACGGTGGAATGTGGATTGGTACCTATGTTCACTCTATTGGTGGTAGTGACGGCCCTTACACTGGCTTATCTTATCGCAGTGTTAGTGGTGAATGGGTGCTTTATAATACAGACAACTCGGGGTTACCAAACAACATTATTCTTGATCTAGAAAATGATGGCAGCGGTGGGTTGTGGATTGGAACTACGGCTGGTCTAGCCAACCGCAATGTCAATGGCGAATGGACGGTTTATACGGCAGACAATTCTGTGTTACCAAGCAATAGGATTCGTAACCTTTTACGCGACGATAGTGGTGGACTGTGGATTTATTCTTCTTTTGGTTATTCTGATGCTGGTGGTCTTGTTTACCTTAGTGTCAGTGGTGAATGGACGCTTTACAACGATCGTAATCGTATAAGAGAAATGGGAATTGATGATAATGGTAGGCTGTGGGTTTTATCTAATGGCATCATGTCCCAGATGGTCAATGACAAATGGAGTACTTATCGTGTACTCCCTGAGTTGCCAAACGACTATATATATGTCATCCTAAGCGATGGTAATGGTGGACTGTGGATTGGAACTTATGATGGCTTGGCCCACCTTAGTGGTGGTAAATTGACGATTTATAATACAGACAATTCGGGGTTGCCAGGAAACTCTAGTGGTGCCCTTTTGCGCGATGATAATGGTGGACTGTGGATTGGGACAGATGGCCTGGCACACCTAACTTTACCCCCAGACACTGCTACCGATAACAGTACCATTCCTAAGCTTTGCGCGACAGTGACAGAAATTCCACAGGCTGAATGTGGATATTTAGTGGCACTGTATAATAGTACTGATGGTCCCAATTGGGAGAAGCCTCTCATTCTTGTTACAGATAGCATCTGGTTCAGTTGGAATGTGACAAATACACCGTGTAGTTGGTATGGAATAAGTTGTCATGATGGGCATATTACTCATATTGACCTGGGGAATAATAAATTAAAAGGTTCTCTTCCTGATTGGAGTGCTTTGACAAGTTTGAAAAGTATTTATTTGGCTGAGAACCAACTAAGCGGACCAATTCCTGATTGGAGTACTTTGACGAGTTTGGAACGCATTGATCTGCGTGAGAACCAACTAAGCGGGCCAATTCCCGATGTGAGTACTTTGACGAATTTAACAGAGCTTGTTCTGAATGACAACCAACTAAGCGGCGATATTCCACTTTCATTGTCGAATACTCAAGTGATTGATTCAAGGTTAAATAACAATAGCTGCCTAACCGCTTCTGATCCAACACTGGTCGCTTTTCTGGATAGCAAAGCTCCTGAATGGGCAACGACTCAAAGCTGTTTTTTGACTACTCCAATTATTACCAACGTAACGCCCTTGACTTCAACCATTAATGAAGTCGTTATATTCACCGTTATCGGCACGAATTTAACTGATGGCATGGGCTTTACCGTTGCTGAGTGTGAACCTTCCAACGACGAGTTACCTGATGGCACCAGTACGCAACGACAATTTCAATGCACTCAACATGGTAGCCCTGGTTCTAAACGTGGATTAGTTAAAGATGCACCGGGTGGGCAGATATTGTATGAATTCACTGTAGAAGCCAGCGAAGCAGTAAGCGAACTACCGGAACTGGGTAATGGCATAATTATTTATGATGACTGGACTCAGCTAGATACAGAGGCAATTTTTGCAGGTGGCACGGCAGTCAACGGCGAACCCGCCGTCCAACATGTTACGGTTGATAAAACCGATACCGTGTTTATCCAAGGCAACGTCATAATCAATCCGACCCATGTTGGCATGGAAGGTGACTTAATTTCAGTGGCGGAATATATCACAGGCGATGTTAAGTTATACTTTATGCAAAATCAGCAAGGCGAGTTTTTACCTTGGGAAATTAATCTATCAACTTTAGTAGGACGTTCTCCTCTCAGACCTTTATCTGATGTAGAAACGATTGATATCTATAATAACCCACTAACGGGTTTGCATGGTACCGTTCATGTATTCTTTGGATATCGCGTCGAGAATATGATTATTATCAATAACATACCTGATGGTATAATGAGCGTTCATATTCAGTGATTTTATACTTTGACTTTGTATAGGATGGGTTTATTCTAACCATCCCCAAATCAACTTAAAGCCTCAAGTCGTTTGACTTGGGGCTTTTTTTTAGCCAGGTAGGGTGGGCAACTTTGTTGCCCACCATTGACAGGCAAAAAGGTAAAACCTCAAAATTCCCCTTCCCCAAATCAACTTAAAGCCTCAAGTCGTTTGACTTGGGGCTTTTTTTTAGGGAAACTAACGAGCAGAACGAGAACAACGTTGATGATTTGATGAGATTTTGAGGAAGGGGTTGTTTATGGTGTTAATCTGTTATACTGAATTTGAGATTGAGGTTATTGAGTACTTTTCGCTCAAACAATTCAATCTCATCTGTATTCGCCCTTTCAGACAGATAAAAATCATTAGGGGTTGAGAATTTCTAAATTAGAATTGACCTGATTTTTTAATTGATACACCATCAGATTTTTTCTGAGTGACCTTCATGAAGTGATACGATTTATTTATGGAAAGCAAAATGATCACCGTTTATTTAGATACCAGTGTCTATAATCGACCCTTTGATGACCAAACTCAACCAAGAATTTGCTTGGAGAACTTGGCATTTGTCTATGCAACTGACTGAAATGGGGCAAATCGTATTGGCAACTTCTTCTATATTGGCATTTGAGAATAATAACAACCCTTTTCGCTCACGTCAACAATGGGTTAATTACTGTATGAATTATGCCAAACTTCATCAAACCGCTAATGAAAATATTAAAAAGCGAGCGAAACAATTAGAAAAAAATGCGATCAAGTCAATGGATGCTCTTCATATTGCTTGCGCTGAAGCATTCGAGGCTAAGAGTTTTTATTCAAAAAACTTTAGCCTCGAATGAATTGTGACTATTTTCTAAGCTGTGATGATCGCTTACTCAAACGATATAAAGGTCATCTCCTTGAGGTTAAAAATCCAGTCGAATTTATCTTTTTATTAACGGGAAAAAATGATGAAAGTGAAAATGCTTAATGAACAAGAAGTCTTTTTTGAAGCGATGGACATTTTGTTAAAGAACTTAACACCCTCAAAAATGGCGCGTCTTTTGGCAACATGGCAGAAAGGCGACAGCGATTACTTGAACATTCGAGATCAATTATTTGAAGGTGAAACAGTTGAAACGCTTTATGCTCAAATCAAAAAATTTGAGCGAGCGAAGGGGTACGCATAGCTTTTTAAAGCCCGGTCAGGTGGTTTCGAGGTTTTAGTTTTTTGAAAAAAAAACTAAAACCTCGAAAACGTCTTTTTGGTGCAACGGCACCAACTGACAGACAAAAGGGTAAAACCTCAAAATATCCCTTCGAGGTTTGAGTTTTTTGAAGAAAAACTCAAACCTCGAACCCAAATCAACTTAAAGCCTCAAGCCAGGTAGGGTGGGCAACGTGGTTGCCCACCTGACAGGCAAAAAGGTAAAACCTCAAACCTCGAACCCAAATCAACTTAAAGCCTCAAGTCATTTCTGGCAACTAACGAGTGGAACGAGAGCAACGTTGATGATTTGATGAGATTTTGAGGAAGGGGTTGTTTAACTCGACTATCAAGTTTTTGATGTGATTTGGCTTGACGAGAATTGATTTTTCCCTCGTTCCCAAACTCCGTTTGGGAATGCCTTCCTCGACGCGGAGCGTCGAATAACCCATTTTCTGTTCCTAAACGCCATTCGCAACGCGGAGCGTTGCAGGAAGGCATTCCCAAACAGAGTTTGGGAACGAGAACACACCAAGTTTTAGCCAATGGTGTTTTCAAAGTGCCAACTTTGGGGTAGCGATTCGCCTTCATAGTTAAGTAGGTGGACATAAGTATTTTAACATTTTGTTGAAGTAACTATTATGGTATTTTATCAGGATAAAGTTTCATAAATAGAGTGATTACGTCTTTTTAAAATCATGTTAAAATACCTAAGTAACTTATGTTAAAAAATCCAACATATTTGGAACGGTTTTATAAACACCGTTCCGCATCCAGAACCGAAAAGGGAGAACTGTTATGAAAGCGGACTTTGTCGTTTATGATCGTCACAGCCAGATAGTTCTTATCGCAGAACTAAAAAGAAAAACCGGTGTTTCTGCTGAGTGGGCGGCCAAATGGAGGCGTAATATACTTTCTCATGGAGATATGCCGGCTGCAAAATTTTTTTTGATTGCGTTGCTGGATCGTTTCTATCTTTGGAAAGATGCGGGTAATACGCCAGATTCAGGCGCTCCAACCTTTGAAATTGACACCCAACCGATTCTGAAACCTTACTTGGAGGAAAGTGTTATATCAATGACAGATATCAGCCATCAGCGCTTTGAATTCATTGTTGCCACCTGGCTGAATTCCATCTTACAGATAAAAAAGCCACTGAGTCAGAGGAATGATCCTTTAAATGGGATAATCCAAACGGGACTTTCGGAGGCGGTCAGCGGTGGATATCTAAGGCATGAGGTCACGTTGTGAAAGTCTATGCTGAAACCAATTTTGTCTTGGAAATGGCTCTCCGACAGGAACAATATTGTGATTGTGAGGCCATTGTCAGATTATGCAAAGAACGTAGGATAAACCTGATTATACCGGCTTATAGTCTGGTTGAACCTTATGAGACACTGATTAGACGTCACAGAGAGCGTAAAAAACTTAAACGGGTTCTTGAGACAGAACTGAATCAATTGGAACGTACCGATTCCTATATAGCGAAAAGTCTTGAAGTTAAAAGCTTAATGACGCTTTTGATCCAAAGTACCGAAGAAGAGATGAAGCGACTTAAGGAGCTAAGAAATGACCTACTCAGAGTTGCTGAAACGGTTCCCCTGAATTCAGAAATTCTGAAATCCTCGGCAGAACATCAGAATGAGCATGACCTATCACCGCAAGATGCCATTGTGTACGCTTCAGTTCTTTCTCATCTGAAACGAACCGAACCGCAAACAGCTTGTTTTCTGAACAAGAATTCAAAAGATTTTGATGACCCCGATATTTCGGAAATGCTAGAACGTTATCAGTGCCAAATGTTATCAAGGTTTGATCACGGTTATCAATTCATAATCAATAAAATTAGAGTGGCAAATTGATAGCGCATGGTAAACTCAAAAAGCCAGGTAGGGTGGGCAAATTTTTTTCTCGTTTCTCGTTCCCAAACTCTGTTTGGGAACGAGAACACGAGAACATATATTGATAAAATGTCAAGCAAGCGTTGGGTCAATGCCATTAATTTATTGGAATCCATTCGAGGTTTGAGTTTTTCTTCAAAAAACTCAAACCTCGAATCCTTCAGATTTGGATTATTTCGCTTAAATCTCAAACACTTCCAAATCTAAAGGTTTGGACTCCAAGGCTTAATTTAATGGCATTGAAGCATTGGGTACGTCTTTGGTCGCATCTTAGCAAACGTAGGGCCACTGCCATTGACTTAAGGGCAGAACGACAAGTGTCTGCCTCTACAAAATCCCGCCTATTCAGATTAATTTCCCCTCTTCACCGTGACTTTGTCACTCAAAACACTCACTATTTTTTGATCATTGACTAAACCAATACTGGCGATGGCGTAATCACAAAATTGAGCCTTCGCCGTTTTGCATTTTGTAACCGTTACTGCCCTTAACAACGATTTATAAGGTTTCAATTGATTTTGGTTGGGCTTTTGTCGATACACCTGATAACCGGTTGCCTCTTTGATGGGGGCCCATTTTAATTGCACAGTGCCGTCAGGTAGTTTATGTGCCACTACCCAAGGCGGTGGTTTGATTAAGGAATGCAAGGTTTCCTTGCCCTCCAATCGGTTATCAGTCGGATAAAGATTAAATTTCTCTGCTAAGGTCATCCATTCATTACGCCGCATCACCACAATCAACCAAATAAAAATAGCAACAATATATTTGGAGCCAATGTCATTAACCAATACCTTATGCACGGACAACAAGATATTTTCCCAAAAGGGACTTAAAACGACTAAGCCAATGTCTTTGCTTTGGTTAAATCCGGTTAACAGGTTAATGAATAAGCACAAGATAATAAAACCATGTACTAAAATCAAGCCCCAAAGCAATGCCCACCCTTTACGTGAAGCTCTCATAGGCGTTGCGATTATCAAAGCGATCACGAGCACAGTTGGCAGGTAGCTACTATACCAAATGCCATACAGTGACGCGCCAAAGGTCATTTCAGTATTGGAACACCGCTTTTCTTCCATGATTATATCCCGATGAGTATATGAACCTATCCCACTATTCAAAAATGCGGAACCCTGAATAAAAATCGTTTGGTTTTTAACCAAAAAACGAGGGTTAAGAAATCCGATTTTTTCAAAAAATCGGATTTCTAAGCTCAAAAATGAATAGTGGGATAGGTTCATAGTATTTTCGTATCAACTCTGTCATTGATACCAACAGACTCTGTATCAGTTAATGGCAAAAAACGCACGACCCCTTTTGAGCCAAATGTCCCGAACAAAGATTCTCCAACTATTCTAAATAGCTGGGTATAAGACTCCGCGATTCCTGTCCATGGCACCAACAGTAGCGCATAGATGAGTAGAAATCGAAACAAAAAGCCAATGAGCGGTTTTGGTTTTTTAAGGAGAGACATTTTTCACCTCTAAAGTGCGACGTGGTGTAATCCACTGAAGCCAAATCAGAAAAAAAACGAGCGTCAGTAGAATGAATAAAATCTGCCATATATCTAAGTGCAAGACATCAAATACATCAGGATAATAAACGCCAATTAAAAATAGGCTAACAATCCTGACGAGATTCAGGAATAACAGACAGAAAGTGCCAATAAGAATACCGGCTATTTTCAATAAAACGGGGGCGGGGAATGCTAACACTGCCGCGATAAATAAAGCCGAAGGTTCAAGTGCGTCGCAGCCCCACACTATGTTGACGGCAAACTTGGCACTTGAAATAGACGTACCAGTGACATGGGTATTTTCGCCCAGCATATTGAGGGTGCTACTAGAAATATTCGCCTGGAACTTTAAATAAGCTGGAAAAAAACGATTATTAAAAGTCGGGGTAAATGTCGTCGCATAAAACGCTATTATCAAAGTCGCAAAGATGAGAATAAAGCGTAAGAAGGAATGGCGGTGAGTTGATGAGGTTTGAGGATTTTTAAGCATAAAATAATTGATGAGAACTGAATTAAATTAATTTGTAGGTACACAGAGATATTATAACATTTTTTGTTCCAAAACTCTGTTTGGAAGCGAGCGTAGCCAGGTAGGGTGTTGCACCGTTTTTTGGATACAACGGCACCAATAACTGACAGGCAAAAAGGTAAAACCTCGAACCCAAAATTAACTTAAAGCCTCAAGTTGTTTGACTTGGGGCTTTTTTTAGGGAAACTAACAAGCGGAACGAGATCAACGTTGATGATTTGATGAGATTTCAATGAAGGGATTGTTCAAGTGGTTATTGCGTTAATCTGTTATACTGAATTTGAGATTAAAGAGATCGACTTTACTCAAGCCAGATAGACCATTCTTTTTGGTGCAACGGACAGGCAAGAAATAATTGGGGGCTGAATAGAATTAATTGATCATTAGAGTTGTTGCCCAATAGCACTTTCGAGGTTTGAGTTTTTCTTGAAAAAACTTTCGCATCGAACAGACAAACAACGCTTCAAGACAACACCTATCCACATCCGCTGTGATCTAAACCTCCGTATCAATAAAAGGAAACCCATTTTATGCGTGAATTTAACACCTCTGGACCGTGTAATCCTGCCCTACATTACACCGTCATGCGCGAAGCCTTAATTGCAGAAGGTAAAGAAAAAGTGCGAAAAGGGCGGTATTTTACTCTGTTTGCACCCAGACAAACGGGAAAAACCACCTATTTTCAACTCTTGCTTTCCGCCGTGAAAGCGGAAAAATTTACCCCAATTTGGATTAGTTTTGAGAACTTGAAGACGGTGTCAAGTGAACTTTTTTACCAAAGTTTGAATAATCAAGTTCATCAAGAATTGGCCGAACATGGGATTGAATTAAAACAGAGCATTACTAATCCAGTTGATCTGGTTAAATTTTTTGAGCAGCTCAAGGCTCAATCTCTTGTTCTTGTTATTGATGAATTTGAAGGCATACCTGATTTGGTATTAAATGAGATAATGCATACCTTTCGGCAAATGTATCATCGAAAAAAATATCATGCCCTCCATTCTCTGCTCCTTGTCGGCGTGAGTACACTTGCAGAACTCGTCACATCCGGTGCCTCACCCTTTAATATAGCAGAAGAGTTACAAATCTCCTATTTCACCCAATCTGAAGTCAATCTACTGATTGAACAATATGTGAGCGAATCGGGGCAACAATTTGACCCTCAAGTGATCAAGGCCATTTATGACAATACCAAAGGACAGCCGGGCTTAGTTTGTGCCTTAGCCGCTGATATGCTGAAAAAAGTCACCAATCGCACCGTGAACATGGCTGATTTTTTTGTGACACTGGATTATTTCTTAAAATCAAAATATGATAATAACATCCTGAATATTATCCGAAAGGCGAAAGAGAAAAAGGCTTTTATGTACCGTTTGTTATTTGGTGAACAGTCCATTGATTTTAGTGTCGATGTTGAAGACATCGCTTATCTGCATGCCAATGGTGTCATAGATAACATAGATGGTTGTGTCGGTATCCCAGTCCCCTTATATAGCAAGCGTATTATCACGGCATTTCGTCCCGTGTCCAATGGGGAAACGAGACATTATGGATTCAAAGTCAATGAGAGCTTTGAAGCGTATTTGAAAGACGGGGGCTTAAATCTCCACGCCATACTCAAGAAATATCGGCAATATGTGCGGAAGCGTGGCTTCAAAGCCTTTGATACCGAAACATTGAAAGAAGGGGCTTGGCATTATTCTCTCGATGGTTTTATTAGCTTTTTTATTGAAGCCATAGAAGGACATACTTTTACAGAAGTGCCATCTGGTGCAGGACGAACCGATATTTTGATTGTTTATCAAAATTACCGGTATCTCATTGAAACCAAAGTCTTTAGCAATAATACCCTTTTAAAGAAGGGAAAAGGGCAATTAGCGGAATATCTGACTTCTGAAGGTTTGGATGAAGGCTATTATGTCGTGTTTAGCAGTTTACATACTGATGAGGATACGCTTTATTTTGAGGATAGTATTCAGGGTAAGCAAATTTATACTTATATTATTTGTACCCACTTTCCGACACCGAGTCGTCTCCCGGTGCCAGAAGTCTTGAAATTGACGGAGACTGAACTCATCACTCGTCGTCGTGCTGTTTTAGAAATACTTGTTTTGCGTTTTGATCCGCCTTCTTCCACTTATCGAAAAATAGAAGAAGATTTGTTGAATTTAACCGACGTAGCCCAGTTGAAAAATTTGTTAGTCGCGGCGGTTCAGTCGGAAGAAGTTACGATTTTTCAAACCGTTATGAATCAATTTCTGTTGAAGTAGAAGGAAACCCATTTTAAACACCTCTGCATTCCGTTAAATAATTGATGTGACGCCAGGTGTTTCCAAGTTCCACCGATGAAATCGGTGGAATTGAGGTGGTATTCAAATTGGAAGAACCCTGCGTCACATCAGCTTGTAAAAAAAAAACCGTTTAAAGGTTTCACACACAACCTTGTTGGTTGGAAGACATCAAGTGACAGGTTAAAAAAACCTGTCAGGTTGGGAAAAGGGAGACGTGAATATTTTGACCTTTCAACTTGACGTACATAACAAGCTGCACAATGACAGAAAAAATTTTATCACCGACGATTCTCAATGATAATTACCGGTTTACCACGTTTTCAGAAGCGTAGACGTGTTTTAAGAAACCAAAAAAAATCGGTTTTAAAACGTTAAAATGCAAATAACCGTTTGCAACACTCGACCTGGTTCCAACAAAAAGATATACTCATTTCTTTTAATTCTTCTTAGGAAACCGGTTATGACAAATACGGAAAGCATTTTTGGGTTTTGGAACCCAACAGAGAAAACGGTGAAACGTTTTCATCAGTTTTCGAGGTTTCCGTTTTTTGAAAAAAAAACGGAAACCTCGAAACGATGTCTTAGCAAAAGATCACGCTCGGCTCGAATTAGTGATATGCACACTCCAGAACGAGTCGATTCAATCTTGGTGCTCATTCGATGTGT
>JAOZSV010000274.1 GCA_029939505.1 Thiotrichaceae bacterium
CTCGTTTCGCCGCTTAGAAATCCGATTTTTTTTTCAAAAATCGGATTTCTTAAACCTCGTTTCGCCGTTTAGAAATCCGATTTTTTTTCAAAAATCGCTTAAACATCTTGGAAACATAGTGCGTAACATCAGTTAATTAGCTGGCTTTAGCCTGCTTTGGCTTTTAGCCTTGAAATTGATTTCAAGGCTAACAACGGCTGAGTAGTTACCAAAACATTTACTTATGGCTAGTTATAAACTTATTTTTACAGGTCCGACTGGTGCGGGTAAAACCACTGCTATCTCGACAATCAGTGACACACCCGTTATCGTCACTGAGGCAAAAACGACTAAGCATGATCCGAGTCACAGGGATAAAAAAACTATCACAGTAGGCTTAGATTACGGTATTATCAAACTAAATGAACAAGAAAAAATTCATCTGTACGGCACACCGGGACAAGAACGCTTTGATTTCATGTGGGATATTCTCACTGAAGGAGGACTTGGACTCATTTTACTGATAGATAATGCTCGAACTGATCCTTTAGAAGATATGCGCTTTTTTCTAAAAACCTTTGCAAGTTTTATTGAAGAAACCAAAGTCGCCATTGGCATCACTCGCATGGATATCCGTTCTACTCCCACGATTGCCGATTACCATCAAGCATTACAAGCATTTAATATTAATCCACCAGTCTTTGATGTTGATGCACGTTCTAAAAAAGATGTGTCAATGCTCTTGCAAGCATTATTATACGCCTTGGATCCCGGCTTAACTGAGAATTAAAAAACTGAAAGGTTATTCATTATGTCAACAAAAGCCTTTTTTCTAATGCGTCTCAATGAGCACGTTCAATATTTGAAAAACATTGAGGCAACCCTTGAAGGAAAAGGAGATTTTCAAGCCATTCATCATTCTAAATGTCAACTAGGGCAATGGCTTTATGGCGATGGTGCTAACGAAATAGCCTGCTTACAACAAAGTAGCACCGCCAAAAACATTTTTGATAGCCTATTGGAACCACATGAACAGTTTCATCTGGCAAGCAAACAAGCACTGGAAAAGAAACAAGCGGGTGACGAACAAACGGCTAAAACAGCGATGACTGAAATGTACAAACTGTCGCATATTATCACACAAAAATTGCTCGCCCTTGACGCGCTTAATTAATTTATGCAAATAGTTGCAGATGAAAATATCCCTTATATTAAAGAGGCTTTTTCAAACTTAGGAAAAGTCCGCACTGTGGCAGGGCGACATTTAAAACGTTCCGATTTAGGGAAAGCCCAAATGTTATTAGTACGCTCTGTCACTCAAGTTGATGAAAAATTACTGAATGGCAGTGCGATACGCTTTGTCGGTAGTGCAACAATCGGATTAGATCATATTGATTTAGCCTATTTACAACAACAAGACATTGGTTTTGCCAGCGCACCTGGTAGTAATGCCACCGCCGCCGCAGAATATGTCATTAGTGCCTTATTGATCATTGCGGAACGTCAAGGATTTCAATTAAGCGAGAAAACGGTAGGCATTATTGGCTGTGGGCATGTTGGATCAAGCGTATTAGATAAACTGAATGCGCTGGGGGTAAAATGTATTATTTATGATCCGCCCTTGCGAGAAAAAACAGGTGGGCAAGACTATGCAAACTTAGACACTGTACTATCAGCAGATATTATTACGCTACATGTTCCCCTGAAAAAAACAGGGCGTTATCCTACGCAACATTTAGTCGATACCCATTTTCTTGCCCAATTACGAGACGATGTGATTTTAATCAATACATCACGCGGCGCAGTCATAGATGAAACCGCTTTATTAAAAACGTTGAGCACTCGCCCTGCGATGACAGTTATATTAGATGTGTGGCAAAATGAACCAGACATTAACTTATCCCTATTACAACGTACTGCTTTAGGCACGCCGCATATTGCTGGCTACAGTTTTGATGGCAAAGTGCGGGGAACAGAAATGCTTTATAGTGCAGCCTGTGATTATTTTCAAATTTCCCCAACTTGGCACGCTCAAAAACCTCCTCCCCCTCTCGCTCAATTATCGTTTTCCCAAACCATTGATGATAATGTTGCCATACACACCGCAGTCATGGCTTGCTATGATGTGCGCCGCGATGATGCTGCGCTCCGTCAAATAAATCAAGTCAGCCATCCTAGCGCGTATTTTGATCAATTAAGAAAAAATTATCCTATACGGCGCGAATGGAATTGTGTTAAAATTTTTCTTTCAAAAGAAAAAACGATTCTCACAACACGATTAAGGAATTTAGGTTTTAATTTATAGATGTTGTAATTACTCAGCATTGAAATCAATTTCAAGGCTAAAAGCATTCGAGGCTAAAGCAGACTAATAATGTAGGGTGGGTAGGAACGAAGTGGAAACCCACCGTTGAAAAATGGTAACTACTCAGGGCAACCATAAAGGATTGCCCCTACATCAGAAGATTTTCGTCAGTCGAAATAAGAATATTTCAGCCTATTCGAGGCTAAAGTGATTCAAAAAAACTTTAGCCTCGAATGCTTTTCTTCAAAAAACTTTAGAGAAAAATGGTGGGTTTCGCTCTCGCTCTACCCACCCTACATCACTTCAGCTTTGTGATTTTGTATCCAACTTCCCCATTTTAAGCCATCTGCGTCACATCACTATAGAAAATTTATCATGATCAACCTATTCAAAAATACGCTCTTTTTATCTATCTATATCATTGCTGCCCTTGCATTGCCCAATGCCTTTGCTGAAACGGCTAAAACAACTGAAAAGCCTAAAACGGCTGAGACAGAAGTGGCATACTATGCTTTTGTCATGTACAAGCCTAAAAATGGAAACTGGGGATTAGCCAACCCCATTAAACCCGCTGAATTAAATGTCGGTTCTTATCGTTTCCAGATTGTTCGCATACCTGGGCTTGATGCCCAACTTGGATGGATTGCCTTGCGGGGAGAATTCAAGTTAATAAAAGATGCAGTTGGTGGTGGTGTAAAAATTGGGCGACAATACACATTAGATGAATATCCACAAGTTAAGAAACCAGAATTTAGCCTCTGGAGTGTAGATGAACCAGGAAAAGATACTTGGGTAATGGTTAGAAACAAGTGGGCGCAACCTTTAATTACTCAAATGGACAAAATACTTGAAGAGGTTGGAAGCCGTGGTGATAAAAACCCTAATTTTATGCGTTTTATTCTTAGAAAAGGAATAAGTGAACACTGGAAAGGCGAAGATAAGAAGAAATATCGTTTATACCGTCTTTACCAAATAACGGCTTATGATTTTTTTAAAAATGAAGATTATAGGATGGCTTTTTCACATTTTCTCAATCCAAGTGTCGAAGCGACGAATAACATCAACCGACAAAAGGCTTGGGCGACAAAGCAAGAAAGCTTTGCATTAGCAAAATATCTGGGAAAACCTGACGAAAAACATAAGGAATTCTACGTTTCTTTTAAGACGTGGTTTAACCAAATGTCCTCTAAAGCTAAACAGATTTATAATGCAAATGAGAAAATAGTCACTGTTCAACAAACTGTTCAACAAATTCAATGGCTTGCTGACAAAGCAAAGCGATATGCTGACAATGCTCAAGAAGCGGTTAAAACTGCTGAATGTGCTGGCATTCCTGTTGATGAAATCGACAGAAAAAGAAAAGCAGCCAAGAATGCAGTACAAGCGGCTCATGAAACGGCGAAAAAAGCGTTGATTGCTCAAAAAGCGATTGATGCAGCGAAAAGAGCTTTAAAAGTGAGCAATACCCAAAAAACTGATCTGGAAATTGACAAAGCTAAGAAAGCCGTTAAAGTTGTCCAAGATGCGTTTGTAAAAGCAGAAGATGGGGCTAAAAATGCGATAAGGACAATTACCATAGAATCAAGACGGGATTTCATTCTCTATATGATTTTAGCTTTCAGCATTCTTCTCTCTATAATAACAACAACTTGGTTAATTATTGAAAAACGGCGTAATCGTCGTCGTATTGAAAACAACATTGCTCCTGATAACGATGGCAAAACTTCACCTAAAAGCGAAGTTCCACCTAAACCAGAAACTCCAAAAGAGATTCCAAAGGAGACATTGCAACCGAGCATAACTCTTCATCAGCTAAAAGAACAGTTTGATGAACTGAGTAACCGCTTGATTATATTAGAGAAGCAGAAATCCAAAGTTGATGCGAATTCAACTTTGGAAAAGTGATTTTGAGGCTAAAGTTTTTCTTCAAAAAACTTTAGCCTCAATTGGAGTTCAACGCTTTAGCTTTGAGCGTTTTTTGGAATTCAATGCTTTGTTAATAGAGAAATCCGATTTTTTTCAAAAATCGGATTTCTTTAACTTGATGATCAAGTTTTTAGTCTTCCAAGAATAACTACAAGGATTGTATATAAGAAAGGATTAAAACCGTCTAAAGAATGAGACTTTAATCACTTCCAAAACCTTTAAGCTAAACCTGTCAGGTTTTCAAAACCTGTCAGGTTTAATTTCGGGTTTTATTAAGTTCTCATTCCTTAGGTAAAATTAACGAAATGACAACAACCAAAATTAATGTGTTTATGCACTCACTTGAACCAAGTGCATTAAAATTAAGTGGTAAAAACAACACAAAAAATGTGGAATTATTTCAAACACAATTAAATAAATATGCAGAAAGGGCACTTTTCCTTGCCGAAAACAATGATTATATTATTTTAAATCATTATCCTGATAAAGATTATCTGGATTATCTAACAAATATGGATATTGGCACACGAAAAATATTGAATCCAACAAATCAAGACAAATCGCTATCAGAAAATGTACTCAAAGATAAACCACTATTAAAGTTTCTACAAACACTAGGAACAGAAATAATCCTTCATCCCTATATCAGTTTGAAACATGAGGCTGAAATTGCTAAGATAATTGGCGCAACGCTCAATGGCTCCCCTCCAGAATTGACAAAAAAAGTCAACAGCAAAATTTATATACCCCCTCTTTTACAAAAATTAGCACTCCCTATACCAGAATACGAAATAGCAAACTCTTTCACTGTTATCAATACCGCAAAAAAATTAAGAAAGAAATACGAAAAAATTATCGTTATTGGAAATAACACTTATGGGGGTTTGGCAGTTTGGCTTATAATAAATGAAGAAACCTTTAACGCATTTAAAGATGATGTCAATTTGAACAACCTAAAAGAACAATTTTTAGTTGAAAAAATGTACGATGTTGTCTGTTCCCCAAATGTCCAATATCAGATTTATCCCAATTCTATAGAAACATTAGGAATTACTGAGCAGATATTAGATGATAAACTGAAATATCATGGAAACACGTCTGCATTATCAACGAAACAGCTTGACAAAATCAGGCGCGATTCATATCGTATATGTGAAAAATTACAGAGTGAAGGATTTAGAGGAATACTCGGAATTGATTTTATAGAAACGATTGAAGGAAAAATATTTGTTGTTGATATTAATGGGCGGGCTAATACCTCCTCTTTTGGGTTGAGGGTGATACGCAAACTTTTTCCAGACTCGTTTCCTAAAAAACATTTTAAAATCCTAAGCAATATAAATATAGGAAAAAAAGCCACTTTTGCTGAATTAATTGATATTATTGGAAAAAAGAATATTTTTGATAAACAAAAAGGGCAGGGCATTTTGCCTTATAATACTGGTTTTCTCCAATGGGGAAAATTCAGTGCAATTGTCATCGCCAATACGCAGCAAGAAATTAAATCAATGATGAATGAGTTTAATGGTGAATGAGTTTAATGGTGAATGAACTTAATGGTGAATGAGTTTAATGGTGAATGAACTTAATGGTGAATGAGTTTAATGGTGAATGAACTTAATAACTGATGTTACGCACTATGTTTCCAAGATGTTTAATAAATCTTTGAAAAAAAATCGGATTTCTAAACGGTGAAACGATGTTTAAGAAATCCGATTTTTGAAAAAAAATCGGATTTCTAAGCGGCG
>JAOZSV010000275.1:0-2435 GCA_029939505.1 Thiotrichaceae bacterium
TTTGCGAGACCTCAGAGGTTTCCAAAACCTCTGAGGTCTTTCATCACCTAAGTTTGGCGAGACCTCAGAGGTTTCCAAAACCTCTGAGGTCTTTCATCACCTAAGTTTTTGCGAGACCTCAGAGGTTTCCAAAACCTCTGAGGTCTTTCATCGTTTCTTGGCCAAAAACCTCTGAGGTTTCCAAAACCTCTGAGGTTTAGAATAAGGCTTTATCGACAAAAGTGCGTTCAGTTGCCCCTTCTACTAAAAAATGTAAACGTATCATCGAGATGGATACCCTCCTGTCACATTCTTTTCCCAAAGTTCACTGAGACTATATTCTTCCAACCATTCGCTTAATGATGCAGAATCAAGACGTTTGAAAGAAGATAAACCTTGTTCTTGTTCCACAATAATCACCTCAAAACATTAATTGGCTTTTACTCAAGTTCCATTTGACGGATAGACTTGAATCCAAATAATTCCAATTTTTTTAGCATGGGTTGGAGTAAAAACGTGTTGATGAACAATGGATTTCAGGAATACCTATTCATTTGCCACTCCGATAGCCACTTAATAAAATACTTATATCTGGATGACGGCGATGAGTTACGCGCACATCAACACGCAAAGCCGGAGCAGCATTGGTACCTAACACGTCATTCTTGACGCTGACTGTTACCGCATAACCGTTGAGAGCTGATATGCGAGTACCGCTATAATCTCGCACCACCGTATCCGGCAAACTATTATAATCTTGCACATCATCAAAAGTGGCTCGAATTTCTCCTTCTGCTGAACCCATTTCCGTTTGATTTGGATCCGAAAAATGCTGGGAGAGGATTTCTTCAAGATAGGATTGTGCGATGGCATTCGCTTGTTGTTGGAGGATAGGATCGATACTGTGGGTGGCGGTTTGTATCATCAATGGCAACACGCCAACCATACCAATACTCAAAACGGTTATCGTTATAATCAATTCCAGCAAGCTGATACCTTGTTGATTATTAAGCATATTTTCGTGCTGACTGGAAGAGAGATTAAAGGAGGAAAAAAGAGGGAAAAGAAATTAAAAAAATGGGTAGTGCTAAAAAAGTCGTGATTTCTCCGAAGAAAAAACCTGACAGGTTTTTAAAACCTGTCAAGTTTATACTACCATTTTTCTGAAAATCTATAGAACATGCACAAAACCTGTCACCGCTTCAACCCGCAGATTGTAATCACCTATACTGAGATTTTGTTGTCCAGTGAGGGGGTAGCCTTGCTCGTTATAAATCCACCCCCTACCCTGTATGCCCGCGTTGACTTTCACCTTAACGGCACCGCCCATAATTGGACTGGTAACAGCCTCACTACCACAGCGCGTTGGCACATCATTAGAGTTTATATTGATTTAACGTAACTCATTGATTTACTTTAAATTTTCATAATTGATAAATGTAATAAAATCAAACACTTAACTTAAATCAATATAATGTCTATTATAGTACAGCGATATTGTATCACTACTTACCTGAACACGCACCTGACATTCAGAAGCGATTGCAATTTGGTGAGCATAGCGCAGGGCAGTAAGGGCTTGCTGAAATTCACCCTGTTGCTCAAACCAACGAGTATTGATTTTCGGTACTGCTATTGTTGCCAGTATGCCAATGAGCGTTATGACTAACATCATTTCAAGTAGGGTGAAACCTGCTTGGGAAATACATTTCATGGTACTTAAAAAACCGAGGTTTCCGAATTACAATCGGACTGTTTTTAATGGATAATTGCATGATTATTAATTCCCCTATGTAGTTGATAATAAGAGTTTGCCGAACAACATTTCGACAGCCTCTGCTTGTTATGCTATAAAAATTACCAATTACAAATAATTTAATAGCACCCTTCATCAACAGTAATCAAATTCATCAAGCCAACTCGCCCTCAGTCAGAGCCATTAGCCATTCATCAGTTTGAATAACCGTTAATTCTGTTTAAAACCCTCTCTTTTTGTAACGAGGACTCCCCATTATCTAGCATTTTATGTACCAATTTAATTATCTTATTGATTTATATCATATTTGTTTAAAATTACGGTGTAAAAAAACGCGCTGAAAAAATGTGTTGATTTTCAACTTTGCCCTTAAAACACCTGTGTTTTTAATTTTTTATTGTTATAAATCAATCATTTATATAAAAAAAGTGTTGAAACTCAACAGGTGTTGAATTTCAACACATTTTTCTTCCAACTCTTTGATTTTGAATTGAAAATAATTTTCATACCCACTTTTTATAAAAGTGAGACTAATTGTTAATGAGGTTCAGAAAAATAATTTCACTAAAACTAAAAACCTCCGAGGTTTCCAAAACCTCGGAGGTTTACACGAAAAAACTCAAATTAAAAACCTCCGAGGTTTCCAAAACCTCGGAGGTTTACAGGAAAAAACTTAAACTAAAAACCTCCGAGGTTTCCA
>JAOZSV010000275.1:2535-5940 GCA_029939505.1 Thiotrichaceae bacterium
TCCAAAACCTCGGAGGTTTACAGGAAAAAACTCAAACTAAAAACCTCGGAGGTTTACAGGAAAAAACTTAAACTAAAAACCTCCGAGGTTTCCAAAACCTCGGAGGTTTACACAAAGTTGATTAGCCTCTGCTCTAATCGTTGACGATTTTTCTTTTCCTGATGTCGATCTTGTTCCTGATGCCAAAGATGAAGGACAGGTACAGAGAAACGACCTTCTTTACGGCGCACTCCGCTATGCAGTAAGCGCACCACTAATTCAGCATCTTCATGCCCCCAACCTTGAAATTGCTCATCAAAACCATTTATTTTTAAAATATCTTTACGCCATACTGCGAGATTACATGTTTTCGCGCCTTGCCATTTTTGTTTTTGGGATTTTCTAAGGGAGCTATCGGGCAAACGGAGTAATGGCAATAAACGGTTAATATCGCGGCGAAGATAGGGAAGTAGCCATTCTGTGATGTGTCTTGTCCAAATTCCCTCCTTTTTAATGCCCTCCTTTTTTAAAATGGCGAGAGAATTTTTAAGCAAAAGGGCGGTGAATTTTTCACTTAATAAAATACGATTTCCTGCAACAAACCAGCCATTTTCAGCCAGTTGAAGATGTCTCGCTATAAAATCCGTTTGAGGAATACAATCGCCATCTAAAAAAATCAAGTAATCACCTGATGCCATAGCAATTGCGCGGTTTCTTGCCATTGCAGCGCGAAAGCCCTTATCTTCTTGCCACATCAGTTGAAGGGAATAAGGTAAATTGGGTTGTAATTGTTTGATTAATGCCGCAGTCTCTGGCGTTGAGCCGTCATCTGCTATGATGACTTCAAAGGAGAATTCTACCCCTTTCTGCGCCGCTAATGCCTGTAATACCAGTGCTAACGCATCAGGTTTGTTATAAGTTGTTACTATCAGACTGATTTTTTTCATATTGTATTGGATTTTGGAGTTCAACGCTTTAGCTTTGGATTTTGGAGTCCAACGCTTTAGCTTTGGATTTTGGAGTTCAACGCTTTAGCTTTGGATTTTGGAGTTCAACGCTTTAGCTTTGAGTGTTTTTTGGAGTCCAACGCTTTAGCTTTGAGTGTTTTTTGGAGTCCAACGCTTTAGCTTTGCGCGTACTTCAAAAGAAAAAAACTTGACAATCTAGCCATTAGTTTGTAAAATTTATCATTTTATAATGACTTTTTGGAGCATAAAGCAAATGAAAACCTTTACTGCTAAACCTCAAGCGGTTGAACATCAGTGGTTTATTATTGATGCAAATAACTTAGTGTTAGGGCGGCTTGCGAGTGAAATTGCGAGACGTTTGCGAGGTAAACATAAACCAGAATATACACCACATGTTGATACGGGCGATTATATTGTAGTAATTAACGCTGAAAAGGTACATGTGACTGGGCGCAAAAGAACAGATAAAATGTATCATCATCATAGTGGCTATCCTGGTGGAATTAAATCAATCAGTTTTGATAAGCTTTTGGAAAAGGCCCCTGAGCGGATTATTGAAATTGCTGTCAAAGGCATGTTGCCAAAAGGGCCGTTGGGTAGAGCAATATTTGGCAAATTGAAAGTGTATGCAGGTACAGAACATCAGCATACTGCCCAACAACCTATTCCATTAACTTTATAAGGGTCAATTATGGAACAATATTATGGTACAGGGCGACGTAAAAGCTCTACAGCTCGTGTTTTTTTAAGGCCAGGTGAGGGTAGAATTTCTGTGAATGGTCTCTCACTTGACAAGTATTTTGGTAGAGAAACCTCACGTATGATTGTGCGTCAACCCCTTAAAATCGTCGATAGGGCAGACACTTTTGACATTTATGTTACAGTGCGTGGCGGGGGTAATTCAGGTCAAGCAGGTGCGATTAGACATGGGCTAACTCGTGCATTACTCGTATATGATGAAGGTTTTCGTAGCAGCCTGCGTAAAGCGGGCTTTGTTACTCGTGATGCGCGTGAAGTTGAACGTAAAAAAGTGGGTTTACGTAAAGCGCGTAAACGTCCACAATTCTCAAAACGTTGATTTCTTCTGCAAATGTTGACTTATTTCTCAGTTGACGATATAATCATTTTTCGAGGCTAAAGTTTTTTTCAAAATTAGCCTCAAACACCGTTTTAAAATCAGTTCAGTATAACTGATAATTGGGGGATCGTTCAGCGGTAGGACTATGGACTCTGACTCCATCAACCCAGGTTCGAATCCTGGTCCCCCAACCATTTTTTACTCTAGTATAAATTTCCATGAATCATAAACCCAGTTTAAACTGGGTTTTTTTACGCGCCTATCGAAAATCACCCAGTCCTAATTTTTGTCAATCAAATCTTATTGTTTAAGAAGAAATCCGATTTTTTTCAAAAATCGGATTTCTAATATCGGATTTCTAATATTTAGGAGAAATATATGTCGATAAAACATCCCATTATTTCCATTACCGGCTCATCCGGTGCAGGAACGACAACAGTCAAAAAAGCCTTTGAGGATATTTTCCGTCGGGGTAACCACAAAGCAGCGGTTGTCGAAGGTGATAGTTTCCATCGCTATGATCGTGCAGAAATGAAAGCCGCCGTCATCAAGGCTGACGAAGAAGGCAGGGATCTCAGTCACTTTAGTGCGGATGCGAATCTCTTTGATAAACTTGAAGAGTTATTTCAACGATATTCAGAATCTGGGCATGGACAAATTCGTAAATACTTGCATAATGAGGAGGAGGCAGAACCCTATAACCAAATACCTGGTACGTTTACACCCTGGGAGGAGATTTCAGCAGATACCGATGTACTGTTTTATGAGGGCTTACACGGTGGCGTTATCACTCCAGAGCATAATGTCGCGCAATGGGTAGATTTATTGATTGGAGTCGTACCCAGCGTCAATCTGGAATGGATACAAAAAATCCGCCGCGACGTTGATGAACGTGGCTATTCGGCAGAGGCAGTGACTCATACCATTTTGCGGCGTATGCCCGATTATGTGCAATACATCACGCCCCAATTTACAAATAGCCATATCAACTTTCAACGGGTACCTTTGGTAGATACCTCTAACCCTTTTATTGCACGCGAGATTCCGACTCCAGATGAAAGTCTTGTCGTTATTCGCTTTAACAAATACCGCGATCAAGATTACAGCTATTTGTTATCGATGATCCACGACTCATTTATGTCACGCCCTAATACCTTAGTTGTTCCTGGTGGCAAGATGGGTTTTGCGATGCAAATCATTTTCCGCCCCATTATTAGCGAAATGATGGAAAAGCGGCGCAAAGAGATGGAGTATTAACTTCTTAATGGTGAATGATGAATGGTGAATTATTCAAACCATTCACCATTAAACATTCACCATTAATTACTGATGTGACGCAAAGCGATTCTATTCGAGCTTAGAAATCCGATTTTTGAAAAA
>JAOZSV010000276.1 GCA_029939505.1 Thiotrichaceae bacterium
GAGGTTAAAGAAATCCGATTTTTAGAAAAAATCGGATTTCTAGGCTCAAAAACGAGAGGTTAAAGAAATCCGATTTTTAGAAAAAATCGGATTTCTAAGCTCAAAAACGAATAGTGGGATAGGTTCATTCACCATTCACCATTGCTATATATAAGAGAGAGAGCTATGAAATCATTTATATTTGTATTAGGTTTATTGACGTATATCAGTGTCCACGCGGAAATTACGCTGGACGGTACACTGGGTACTGGTATTGCCCTTGAAGGACCAAACTATGCGATTGGGGCGGAATTGGGGCAACAACATGGTAGTAATTTGTTTCACAGTTTTGGTCAATTTAACATCAACAATAATGAAAGTGCGACATTCTCAGGGCCGCTCAATGTTAATAACGTTATCGGACGTGTGACAGGTGGTCGCCCCTCAAATATTGATGGCCTTATCCGTAGCACTATTCCCAATGCTGATGTTTATCTGATTAATCCTGCTGGGATGTTGTTTGGGCCAAATGCGACATTGGACGTACAAGGTTCCTTTCATGCCAGTACAGCTGATACATTGCGTTTCCGAGACGGTGGTGAATTTAATGCGAGCCATCCGCAAAACAGTTTATTGACTATTGCCCCAATTTCAGCGTTTGGTTTTCTCACGGATTCTCCGCAGCCATTGTCTATCAGTGGTAGTGCAACCAAAACGAATAAACTGTCCGTACCAGCCGGCAACACTTTATCCCTCATTGGGGGCAATATCCAAGTGACCCGAGCAAATTTAATCGCCAGTTCTGGGCGTATTAATATTGCTGGCGTTGCTGGTCAAGGTGATGTCACCTTCTCACCAGAAGACTTAATATTACCTGGGGGAGCCGCTGAAGTGAGGTTAGAAAATTCAAGTGTGAATGTGAGTGGTAATGGTGGTGGTCACATTTACATTCGTGCAGGTCAGTTTTTTATAGATAATACCAGTATTGATAATAGTACCCGTGATGCTGCTGCTGGCGAAATCAATGTGCAAGCAGAAAATTTGATAGCGAGCCGTGGTGGACGATTTGGCAGTACAACTGTTGGGACTGGACAAGGTGGAAAAATCAAGATTAAAGTGAATGGATTGACTGAGTTTTCTGGAGAAATCGTGAGGAGTAATGGAAGCGTCAGTGCGAGTGGAATTAATCTCACATCAAGGGGAACGGGTAATGCGGGTACTGTGGATTTAGAAACGGCCAAATTAAACCTGAAAGAGGGTGCAAGAATAAGTGCGACCACTTTTAAATCCGGTAAAGGTGGCAATATAAATATCCAAACCACTGATTCTATTACTCTTTCTGGTTTTGGTGACACTTACGGACAAGGTAGTTCTATTTCTGCCAGTACACGAGGCCAAACGGAAAATGCCGGAGATGGAGGAGTTATTGCCTTAAAAGCGAAAGAATTACATCTTGCTGATGGCGCATTGATAACGACAATCACTTTCGGAACTGGGCAAGGCGGTAATGTAAAAATCAAGACCACTGAAGATGTCACATTATCTGGTGAAGACTATCGTGGAGTGACTAGCGGTATTTGGACAGAAGCCCAAGGTTCTGGTGATGGTGGTCGTGTCGAATTAAAGGCTAACCAATTAACTCTTTTGAACGGAACCAATATCAGAGCCAATAGTAGTCAGAGTGGTCAAGGTGGTCAAATATCCATAAACGTCAATGACTTAGTTAAACTAGAAGGTTTAGATAGTGCTGGTTATGGCAGTTATATAATGGCAAACGCTCAAGGCAAAACAGTGGATGCTGGTAATGGTGGCACAATTGAAATCATCGCAGGACGCTTACAATTGGCAGACGGTGCCCAAATAGCGACGAGTACCTTTGGTCCTGGTCAAGGTGGTGAACTTGCTATCAAGGTAACAGAAAAAGCGACTTTCTCTGGTCAAGATCAGAGTGAAGAGGGTTTTCGTAGTGGGCTTTTGACGACTTCAGAAGGTCAGACAGAGGCAGCCGGTAATGGTGGCACCATTGTCTTGGTCGCGGGTGATTTACGTCTCGCTGACAATGGTGAGATCAATGCGATGACTTATGGTCCGGGAATGGGTGGCAATATTAATATCCAAGCTCAAACGGTCAAATTGACTGAAAATAGCACGGTTATGGCAAGTAGCGAAGCGCGGGGAGATGCAGGGCAGGTGGTACTGCTAATCGGAGATAAGTTGCAAATGCGTGATAGTACCATTGAGACTAAAGCCTTAAATGCTGACGGTGGCAATCTGGAAGTCATTGCCGCCAGTTATGTCTATCTTGTCAACAGTCGTATTACTACCAGTGTGAGTGAAGATTTCGGGGGGGGTGGCAATATTATCCTTAATCCGAAATTTGTGGTGCTTGATGGCAGTCAAGTCTTCGCCAAAGCCAAAAAAGGGGCAGGCGGTAACATTAATATCACCACAACTGGTGTTTATAACTTTACCGACGAAGCAATAGCCGAAATCATCAACGCCTCCTCAGAATTTGGGGTTGATGGTCTCGTCACCATTGCGACTCCTGATAACAATTCCGACGAAGCCATGTTCGCATTACCAGCCACCCTTTTCGATGCCAGCACATTACTTGATAAACCTTGTGGGCAACGATTGGCTGAAAATCTGAGTCACTTCATAGTTAGTGCCAGCGAGGGCACCTCGAATGAACCGGATGATTTGTTGCGAAGTGGACTATTATTGTCTAAACAGGCTATGACAGTTTCCTCAGACAGTAAGTAAAAATAACATTTACAATTTATACCTTTATCAAAGTTGCCGGGACTTGGCACGTTTGGGTGCATTTCCATTGCTCGTCAAATTAACGGTTGAATTCACAGAATCATTGTCAATTGAGTTCTTTATGTTTCACGAACCTATCCGGCCCTATTCGTTTTTGAGCTTAGAAATCCGATTTTTGGAAAGGATTTCTTAAACTTCGTTTTTTGACCAAAAAACGATGTTTAAGAAATCCGATTTTTTCTAAAAATCGGATTTCTAGGCTCAAAAACGAATAGGGCCGGATAGGTTCATGTTTCACCCCCGTTGGGGTTAATCAACCCCGAAAGGGGTTAAACGTGAATCGCCACCGATAAAATCGAATGATATTACGTGCTTATTGTGTTGAATATACGCCCGCGGCTTAGGCGATAATTTTGCGAGAGGTATTTTTAAAAATGCCAGCTATATAACCAATCCTATCAACAATATCAGCTACATATCTGATGTGGTAATTATTTTCATCCACCGAGAGTATCGCATTTTCTAATCGAAGAAACTCCCACACATCACCATCGGTTATGATTCCATATACCCTATCTTGTTTAAATTCTTTTAATGTCGCATACATTTCAGCTATGCATTGACCTAAACCATCAGATAGGCTACTTTTTTTTACCTCCACAACTGAAATAATGGGAGACATAAAATCAATTTCATCAAGGCTCAAGGCACCATCATATTTACCATTTAACTGATGTGGTAGATCGGGTGTTTCCTCGGGCGATAGATTTACTGGCGGTTCAAAGAATACCCCCAGGTTATAAACGGCACCTGATTCCCACAAAATACGTGAGACTAAAAGACTTCCCCGGGTGGCTTCGTTATCAAATTTTGATAATCTCAGGCGTGATGACATTTTCTTGACATCTACCTGTAAAATACTATAATTTTTACCACTTGGCTTAAAATGATTAAATAAATCCTCATTATTTTTTATGTGGATTTTAAAAATTTGTTCTAATTCAGAAGCTTTATAATCTTTATATTCGCTAAATGACATTGTCAATCTCCCAACTAGATTAATTACTAACTGATGTTACGCAAAGCGATTCTATTCGATCTAAGAAATCCGATTTTTTTTTCAAAAATCGGATTTCTTAAATATCGTTTCGCCGCTTAGAAATCCGATTTTTTTTTCAAAAATCGGATTTCTTAAATATCTTGGAAACATAGTGCGTCACATCAGTTATTTATTAACTGATGTGACGCAAAATGCTTCCAAGTTCCACCGATTTCATCAGTGGCTATTCACATTTAACCTGGGTGGTGAAAATTCGGCTTTTTTAACCAAAAGTTGAGCCCCATTCCGTTAAAAATATTATCTTTAAAAAACAACGATTTACACTTATTGACTTTTTTCATTCATCATTTCGAGGCTAAAGTTTTTTCTTTAAAAAACTTTAGCCTCGAAACTATTCACCATTATAATAGCAGAATGCGTCACATCAGATACTTAAATTGTACTTCAATATTCCATCGCTTTAAATAGCAGTCATTAATCCGCTGTGCCGTATAAAAACTGCAATTGCACAACATTCGAGGTTCAAGTTGGTAGAAAAAACTTGAACATCGAATACATCATAAATGATTTTACCATTTTTGAGCTTTTTTCTTCTGACAAGTAATACAACTTTGCCATAAGAATAAAGATTCTAAATCTTCAGATTCTAAATCTTCAATCAATCAACACATAATAACCATTTTATTATTGGGACAATTTGCGAAGGTATTGGATTTTTCTTTAATTTACTGATGTTACGCACTATGTTTCCAAGATGTTTAAGCGATTTTTTTCAAAGGATTTCTAAGCGGCGAAACGATGTTTAAGAAATCCGATTTTTGAAAAAATCGGATTTCTAAGCTCGAATAGAATAGCTTTGCGTAACATCAGTAATTTAATGGCATTGATTCCCAACCAGAGGTTGGAAAATAATTATTTTTTACATGAAGGATTACAAATGAAAACTCCAATATTATTGTTAAGTATTTGTGTTTTACTTTCTACAACTGCTGTTGCTAACGAACAGCAATCTGATAAGTCGGTAGTTCGTTATAATACATCTGTTATAAGCGATACAACAGAGCGAAGAAGAGAAACGGGTTCAGTCAAAGAGAAACAGACTGGGGTAGTCTCTCGTGGTGGCTTTGACACCAGAGGTGGATTTGACACCAGAGGGGGTTTTGACACCAGAGGGGGTTTTGACACCAGAGGTGGTTTTGACACCAGAGGCGGATTTGACACCAGAGGTGGTTTTGACACCAGAGGGGGTTTTGATACAAGAGGTGGTTTTGACACCAGAGGTGGATTTGACACCAGAGGTGGATTTGACACCAGAGGGGGTTTTGACACCAGAGGGGGTTTTGATACAAGAGGTGGTTTTGACACCAGAGGGGGTTTTGATACAAGAGGGGGTTTTGATACAAGAGGGGGTTTTGACACCAGAGGGGGTTTTGACACCAGAGGTGGTTTTGACACCAGAGGAAGCCGTTTAAACAGAGGGCTTACTCAGGCGTTTAAACAACCCAGTAGCACAGAATCACATAAACCATCTGTCAAACCAAAGTGTCCAAAGATTATTACTCCGTTAGCACCATTGCATACTGGTTTTACTGTCAATAATCAACCAATTCTTTATTGGTATATGGCGACTCCTTGGAATAGTGAAGTAGAGTTCACTATAAATGAGGTAGGGGTAGCAAAACCGCTATTAGACATAAAGTTATCGCTGGAAAGCAAAAATAAAGAGGGTGGTACAATATATCATTTACGATTAGCTGATTACAAAGTGACACTTGAACCTGAAAAAGAATATGAATGGTTTATTGTTATCGTAAGAGATACAGAACAACCTTCAGGTGATGTGTTTGGAAGTGCGACTATCCGTTATAAAACTCAGTCTAAACAACTGACTAAACGTCTCCAACAAACTGCACCAGAACAGCGGTTTATGGTTTATGCAGATGAAGGAATCTGGTATGATGCAATTGATCATCTTAGTCGGCAACTAGCAAAACAGCCCACTAATCAAAAACTATTGAAAATGCGGGTTAATTTGATTGAACAAGTCGAAATGCCTCGTGTTGCTCATAACTTATGATAACTGATGTGACGCAGGGTGCTTCTAAATTCCACCGATTTCATCGGTGGCTAT
>JAOZSV010000277.1 GCA_029939505.1 Thiotrichaceae bacterium
CCAAATCGCGAAACTGAATAAAAGTCTTCAAGCCAGATTAAAACCCAAAAGAAAAATTAATGAGGCTTCATAGCTATGCTTATTGAATTTAATATCACCAATTTTCGTTCTATTAAAGGCACTCAAACACTCAGTCTTGTCGCTGACTCTGCTAAAGAACTTCAAGAAGAAAATACTTTTTCATCAGAACTCTCTCAATTGCCACGTTTAGTGAAATCAGCCGCTATTTATGGTGCTAACGCGGCAGGTAAAAGTAATTTGATTCGTGCAATCGCTTTTATGCCTGATTTTGTGAAGAATTCTGCCAAAAACTGCGAAGAAGATGAATCTATTAATATTAAACCTTTCCTACTCAAACCGAATAATTCACCGAGTGAGTTTGAAGCGATTTTTATTAAAGAGGGAGTGCAATATCAATATGGTTTTGCTTTGACAAAGGAACGAGTCATGCACGAATGGCTATTTGCCAACGATGAACAATGGCTTGAACGTACTTATGATCCACAGATACAAGAACAAAACTGGTTTGTCAGTGACAAACTTATCAGTGGAATGGATTTGCGTGAGCAATGGAAGGCTGCGACTCATTATAAGGCGTTATTTCTTTCAACCGCAAAGATGCTTAATAGTGAAGAACATAGTGAAAGACTTAAATCTATTTTTGATTGGTTTACTCAAACCTTAACTGTTTTTAGCAGTGGTTCCGATATACTTAATAGTTTGACGGTGAAGCAATGTCTTGATGCCGATTACAAACAGAAAATTGTGGCGTTTTTAGCGTCGGCGGATTTAAATATTGTTGATCTGAAAGTAGAAACTCAAGTCACAACAGAGAAAGACTTGCCATTAACTTTCCCGCTCGAAATGAAGCCACTATTAGGTAAAAAACATATCAAATTCTTGCATACTGATACTAACCACTCTGTACTATTTGATGCGGATGATGAATCCGAGGGGACGCGAAAATTATTCGCATTGGCAGGTCCTTTAATTGAGATTTTAGAAATGGGTCATATTTTGCTGGTTGATGAACTCAATAATAGTCTTCATCCCACTATGATGCAATTTTTAATTCGGTTGTTTCATAATCAGACTTTGAATAAGCGCGGTGCTCAACTGATATTTACCACGCATGATAGTTCGATATTGGATGAAACGCTACTGCGTCGAGATCAGATTTGGTTAATACAAAAAGACTTTGAACAAGCGACACAACTTTATCCATTAACCGATTTTAAACCGCGCCAAAATGAAGCCTGGCAGAGAGATTATTTAGAAGGACGTTATGGTGCCTTACCGAGTATTGTTGAGTTGACTTTCAATGGGAACTGATAATCTATTTCACAAAAAAAGGCAGGCACGTCGTCAGTTGAGACGTGAAGCCTCTAAATATTATGGTGCTAAAAAATCGCTAAGAGTGCTGATTGTTTGTGATGACAGCAAAAGTGCGGTTTATTACTTTGAGGCACTGCGCGATGATTTAGGACTCAATAAAAAAAATGTTGAGATTGACAGAAAAGGGGGTGGGCTTGATCAAAAAAGTTTAGTTGATTATGCTATCTCCAAGTTTTATCAAGAAAAAAAGTGCTTTAAAAAACGTTATGGACTGAAAGAGGCTTTGCCTTATGATAGAGTCTATTGCGTTTTTGATCAGGATGCACCTCATTTCAGGGCTCCTCATCAAAAAAAATATCAAGAGGCTTTAAATGAAATCAATAGGATTAATACTAAATTAGCCGTGCCTGATGATATATTTAAGGCGATTACTTCTGTACCTTGTTACGAATTTTGGTTATTACTGCATTGTAAATTTATAATGCGGTCATTTGCGAATACACAACAACGTTCTATTTGTGACATGGTGATTTCTGAATTGAAAAATTGTATGCCACATTATGACAAAAAGGATAAAAAGATTTACTTTAAAACCAAAGATAAGCTGACAACCGCCATAAAAAATGCCGAAAGGGTAGAAATAGAAATTCAGAAAATCGGCACTGATAATCCTTCAACTTTGATTCATCAGTTAGTTAAAGATTTACAGAGTATGTCTGGTAGTTCTCCATAATGAATAATTCCTGGTGGCTATCCTAATATGCAATAAGCACGAAGAAGCCCATATACAACCCTTTTTTTAAACAACATTGGCATTTGAGTAAAAGACATTCCAATGTAGGATGGTTTTTTTTGCTGCCCTATCCGATTAGTATTTTTTTGCAAGCGTAGGGTGCATCCCACGCACCTGCGTCCCTATAAGGAGTTTTTAAGTATGGCAAACGAACAACTCAATAAAAAAATTCACTACCCGGAAACACTTCCAAAGCTAAAGCATTCGAGGCTAAAGTTTTTTTCAAAAAACTTTAGCCTCGAATGGACTCCAGGAAGCCCGTTGTTTGGAGTCCAAATCTTCAGCTTTGGGCTTTTTAAGGTTATGCCCTGTTTTAATCCCTTATTATATACAATCCATGTAGTTAAAACACGGTATTTTGTAGGGCAGATATGTCCCTGCCCTTTGTTTTGAAACGAGTCCACCAAAATACGACAACACTTTGAAATAAAGTATAAAAAACATGAAACCACAAATCGTAGATAGTATCGATATATTGATAGGCACTCAGTGGGATAACGTTGGCTTATGAAAAGAACGACATTTGTTCAGTCTATCCGCAATGGCTCTTAAAACCCAATCACAAATGGCTCTTTGAGTCTGGTTTGTTTGATGCGATTAAAAGAGGAGAAGTGCAATACCCATGATTGTTTATGCTGAATCAAATTTCGTGTTGGAACTTGTTAATGTTTTTTAGCTTAATCTTAAAGGTTGCGGAGCAGGTGGCAAACCTGCTCCGGCAGAGATTTGTTAGAAACCAAGTTTCTTCAAGAAACTTGGTTTATAGGATATGACAATGAATATAGGATAAAAAAAATGCGAAGAACTTTAGTTATCACAACCAATATTGGTTGTAAAAATAGGTGCAATTACTGCCCCCAATCTAAGTTTATTAAAGCTTATAAAAAGCGGAGCAAGATTAATCAAATCAGTTTTGACCCCTTCAAAAAATGTGTTGATAAAATACCAAGAAATTCAATCATCAACTTTGCCGGGTTTACGGAACCCTGTTTAAACCCTGGTTATACTCAAATGATTTTATATGCCAACCAATTGGGATTTAAAATCAAATTACTCACCACAACCGTTGGAATGACATTAGCGGATATAGATATCATTGAAGATATTCCCTTTGCTCAATTCGTGGTTCACTTACCTGATGATAAACAGCAAACAAAAATAGTCGTCAACAATGAATTTATTGAAGTGACGAACCGACTAATCAATAGTCGAATTAATGTAGAATGGAAATATCATCAATCCCCTCTCTTAAACGAAGATCTGCATTCAAAATTAAAACCAATATTTGTAAAAGCCAATATTACCGTCAAAAAAACGGAGTTAAAAACGCGGGCAAAAAACGTCAAAATTCAAGGGCAAGCCTATCCAGAAAAGGTATATGGCAATATATCAGGCTGCCACCTTTTATATGTCAATCAATTGCTGCCTAATGGAGACGTTTTTATCTGCTGTATGGATTGGAATTTAGACTATTTTTTGGGCAACTTATTGCAAAGTGGTTATGAAGAATTATTTCAAAGTAAAACTTATCAAGATATTTTAAAGGGTTTTACAGATGACAATTCAGAAATCCTGTGTCGATATTGTGAACTTTGCCAACGGGCTGGTAAAAACGCTGCCCGTCAGGAAAAGTATGGTTTAAGAACGGGGTGGGATCCAGTTGCTATTTGTTATAAATCTCCAAACACCATTGAGGAAAACGATGTCCCTCTTTTGGTGGAGAATCCTATTAATAAGGCATCCGAGATTACAACCACGAAACAAGTTGAAAATTCTAGCACCAAGAAATTATTGGTTAAAACCAATCAAATTAATACGCTGCAAGGTCCTTATCCCATATTGTGTCGAGGACATTCCGGTGGACGTTTAGTTTGCGAAGCGTTTATTCGCAATAATATTGAAATGGGGCGCGTCACCGCAGATACGAAAGATAGCGAATTTTTCAATGCCAATAATCCACTCATCCGTGAAATTGTCCTCAATGCTTATCACTATTTACAAGCAGATAGTACCCAAAAAAAATACTATCAACAGTTGATGCACCGCTGCATCAATTACTATCGAAGAACGGAAATCCAGCACGATGGTCCTTTTGGGTGGAAGCTGGGCGTGAGTTTATTCACTATGCAAGTTGTGCTTGATGCCTTTCCTACCGCAAAAGTCATTCATCTTGTTCGTGATGGGCGGGATGTGATGTTGTCACGTTTAGAAGCACGTTTGGGTAATCTCGGCGATCCAATTAATAGATTAGTTGTTTTTGGTGATGCTAACATTACTCATTATAAGGGATATCCCCTTTCCCCGAAAACAGTGGCAACTTATAGAAATGAATTAGAGATGTTACATTGGGTGACGGCTGTGCGCTATGGATTGAAAGGTAGAGCTTATGCTGATCGTTATTTGGAAGTGAAATACGAGGATATTTGTCATGATCCTATTCCTGTTTTTACGCAACTATTTGATTTTCTTGAAGTTCCTTTTTTGGAAAGCACTCAGCATTGGCTTACACAAACAGTTTATGCTGGAAGAATTGCAAAATGGAAAAAATTATCTGCTGATAAATTGAAAGCACCTTTGCAAATTGCAGAGCCTTTATTGAAGGATTTAGGGTATATTAAGACTCATACTTCCCTAAAAGAAAACGCTAAAATAACCAATAAACCCTCAAGCACTTGTTTTGTTTTCGTCTGCCAGCAAGGTGAATTAGAAATTAAGTCTATGTTGTTGGCGGCTTCTTTGAAACGCTATTTACGGGGTGAGTTTGAATGTGTCGCGGCGATTCCTCAACCAGATACCCGTTGGGGAATCATTTCTGAGGAGACGCGGGCATTGATGCTAACTTTAGGGGTGCGCCTCGTACCAATTACTAATCCAATTAATGAGAATTATCCTATCGGGCATAAAGTCGCTTGCTTAGGTATCGACACATCTGCTGATAAAATCGTTTTTTTAGATAGTGATATTTTGTGTTTCAGCGAATTTCGGTTTGATAGTCAATCGCCCTTTAGTGCCAAGCCTGCTGATTTGCCGACGTTTACTAAAAATGTCGCTGTATGGCAACAAGTTTATGATTTATGTCAATTACCTTTGCCAGATGAACGGATTATTTCCAGTGTTTCTGGTGAATCGATGTTGCCCTATTTTAATTCGGGTGTGATTGCGGTGCAAAAGGGTTTGGGCTTTGCAGAAGTTTGGGCTGAATGTTGTCGAACCATTGATGCTGAAACTTCAATAACCAATAAACGCCCTTGGCTTGATCAAATTGCTTTGCCCATTGCAGTGGCTAAATTAAATTTAGCTTATGAATGTCTGGATGAACGCTTTAATTATCCCGCCCATTTAAAACCTTTACCTAAATCCCAAAATTCCTCAAAGCCCTTTCTTTGTCATTATCATTCGCCCTCTGTGTTAAGGCGCGAGCCTCAGCTTAATCAATTAGTCATAGAATTAGCGGAAACTTATCCCATTCTGAAAACAAGGCTGTTGGATTCACCAGAATGGGTGCCGTTGCTGAAACCTTCCAAACTGCCGAGACTTTCAAAACATCGCCTGTTTCAATCTGAACCTGAAGCCATCATTACTGGCATACCCCGCAGTGGCACGAGCTATTTATGTCGCTTGCTACATACTTTATCAGATTGCGTGGTTATCAATGAACCCCCTCAAATTATTGCGCCTTTAGCTAATGAATCGCGCCCTTGGCAAATAGCCACATTTTATCAGGCATTACGGCGGGATATTTTAGATGGAGAGCCGATTGAAAATAAGCTCCAGAATGGACAAGTTATTGAAGATACTGCC